>JAACVI010000098.1 GCA_009992505.1 Myxococcales bacterium | reverse complement strand
CGGCCACACCGACCTCGCGCGGCTCTACGTCAACACGTCCCAGTCGCTACATCCGGTCCAGGTGATTTCTGGACACCTCTTGAGTAAGGTATCAGTCGCGCACCGCACGGGCCACCAAGCTGCGCGCAGACGGGCGACGAGCGGGCGGGCCGGAGTCGGGGCGACGCCATGCATCTCCCACCCGAGGCCTCGAGATGATAGAGCGTCGAGGTGGTGGACCCGTCCATGCCCGAGGCCGGTGAGGCGCGCGCTCCGCGCAAAGGTCTGACGCTCGCGCTGGCCGGCGTCGCGGCGCTGGGCATCTGGTTCATGCCCCTCGACCTGCCGACCCCCGCCCATCATCTGGCGGCCGTGTTCGCCGCCGTGATCGTGCTCTGGGTGTCGGAGGCGTTGCCGATCGCGGTCACGGCGCTCTTGATCGCGCCCCTGATCATCGTCACCGGCGTCACGGACGCCAAGGCGGCCTTCGCGCCCTACGCCGATCCCCTGCTCTTCCTCTTCGTCGGCGGCTTCTTCATCGCCCGGGCGATGACCCGTCACGGGCTCGACCGACGCATCGCGGCGGCGCTCGTGTCCCTGCCGGGGGTGGCTGGCGTGCCGTCGCGCGTGCGGGCCGCCTTCATGCTCGCAGGCCTCGCGCTGTCGATGTGGATCAGCAACACGGCGGCCACGGCCATCCTGCTGCCCATCCTGCTCGGGACCATGGGCGTGAGCCTCGACCCGCCGAAGACGACGCCGACGGGGCCCGAAGCGCGGGCCGCCACCGGCAACCTCCTGGCCGTCGCCTACGGAGCGTCCCTGGGCGGGTTGGGCACCTTGGTGGGGAGCCCGCCGAACCTGATCGCGGCCCGCTTCATCCGGGAAGCCGGGGTGGACTTCGGCTTCGTCCAATGGCTGGGCGTGGGTCTGCCGATGGCCCTGGTCCTGCTCGTGCTGCTCTACCTCGTGATCGCGCGCACTCACCCGGCGACGGAGCTGCCGAAGCTCTCGGAGATGGCGCCGCTGCATTCGAAGCTGAGTCGCGGCGAGAAGGTCACGGCGCTCGCCTTCGGGCTGGCCATCACGGGCTGGATCGTGCCCGGCGTGGCCAAGGCCGCGGGCGCTTCCTGGGGAGCGGCTCTGGCCACGGCCCTGCCCGGAGGCGCGGTGGCTCTGCTCGCCACCATTCCCCTCTTCGCCCTTCGCGAAGGTGGAAAACCGGACGGCACCAACGAGCGCGTGCTGCCCTGGCGCGACGCCGTTCGCATCGACTGGGGCATCATCATGCTCTTCGGAGGCGGCATCAGCCTGGGCAAGCAGATGCTCGACACGGGGCTCGCGGCTCGCCTGGCCCACGGCATCGTCGCCGTGACGGGCGTCGAGGGCGTCTGGTCCCTGACCGCGCTGATGACGGTCTTCACCATCTTCTTCACCGAGGCCTGCTCCAACACGGCGAGCGCCAACATGTTGGTGCCTCTGGCGTTGGCGGCGGCCGCCGACCTGCACGTCTCTCCGCTCCCGCCGGCGCTGGGCGTGGGGCTCGCGGCGAGCTGCGCCTTCATGCTGCCGATCGCGACGGGACCCAACGCTATCGCCTACGCGACGGGGCGCATCCCCCAGCGGACCATGTTGGGCGTCGGCCTGGTGCTGAACATCCTCTCCGCGCTCGCGATTCTGTTGCTGCTGCGACTGCTCTCGAGCCTGTACGGCTGGACCCCCTAGAGCTGCGCAGGGCTCGTACGGCGTCGTCGATTTCTGGCGCTCTTGGCCCAGGCGCGAGCAACGTGGTCAGGTCGCCATGAATCGCTCCGCCACCTTCCTCGAGCCGAAAGACCTCCCCCACGCGCCGTCGATGCTCGCAGCGGCGCTGCACACGGTGGCGCGCCTCTCCGGCGCCGAGGCTACGGCCCTGGCCGAGATCGAGGGCAAGGCGCTGAGGCATTATGGCGCGGGGCTGCGGCAATACCTGTGCATTCGCATCGGCAGCCCGGACGCCGCCAAGGAGGCCTGGAAGAAGTTGCTCGACGTGGTTCGCGCGCTGCCCGAAGGCGCTCTGTTGAAGGCGCCGGGTGAGCGCGGACAGCTCTACCGTCAGGCACGGGAGCTCGGCCATTTCGCGCGCGACGGCCACGCGCCACCCAGCCCCGAGGCCCTCGCCGCCCTGCCCTGGCGCGCCGCACAGCAGGTCCCCGCCGCGGTGCTGGCCGAGATTCGTACCTGCCTCGATCCCCTCGAGGCCGAGCTGGTCGAGCTGCGGCACGCGCGGGAGCTCTCCCCCGAGGAGATCGCCTTCGTCGTCGGGCGCACGGCCCTCGAGGTGCTCGAGACTCTGGACGTGGCGGTGAGCAAGGTGCAGCTGCGGCTGGCGCGCATGCGCACGGATCGCACGTTGAATCTGCGCCGACTGCTGCTCGAGGCCTTCGCTCTGGACGAGACCCGCGAGGTGCTCGCCGCCGAGCGCGAGCAGCTCCCCGCGGACACCATCATCGGGGGTCGCTACCGGCTCTCGCAGCGCCTGGGCGCGGGCGCCTTCGGAGACGTCTACCTCGCCAACGACACCGAGGTCCCAGGACACGAGGTGGCGCTGAAGCTGCTGCATCAGCCGGCCTTCTCCGACGAGGCGCGGCAGAACGCCTTGCGCGAGCTGCATCTGATCGCCTCGGTCTTCCACCCCTCCGTCGTGCAGTTCAAGGACCACGGCTGGTTCGACGGTCGACTCTGGTTCGTGATGCCGCTGTATCGAGGCGAGACGCTCGAGGCCCGCATCTCGCGAGGCGCCCTGAGCCGACGCGAAGCCCAGGCCATCTTCGTGCCTCTGGCGCGTGGGCTCGCGGCCATTCACGCAGCCGGGATCCGGCACCAGGACATCAAGCCGGAGAATGTCTTCCTCGCGCGCCTGGCCAAGCACGACGACGCGGAGATCCTGCCCGTGCTCCTCGATCTCGGGGTCGCTGCCAAGGAAGCCGAGATGGTGATCGCCGGGACGCCGACCTACTTCGCGCCCGAGGTGGCCGCGCAGTTCGCTCGCGCCGTGCGCGAGAAGCCGCGGGTCACGAACAGCGCGGACGTCTACTCGCTGGCGCTGACGCTGAGGAACTCGCTGGAGCCGGGCACGCGACCGGGCGTGCCGGCGGGCGCCGTCGAGGCCTTCATCGAAGCGCGCGCGACCGATCCGATGGTCCTGCCCGAGGCGCGCGACCTGCGTTACCTGAGCGCCTCGCTCTCGCGCTGGCTCTCACGCGATCCGCTGGCACGGCCCAGCGCGGAGGAATTCGCCGCCGAGCTGGACGTGCTCGTGCGCCCGGAGCGCGAGCGCGCGCGACGCCGCAAGCTCTTGCGCTGGCTGCTGCCGGCTGCTGCCGCCCTGCTCTTGGCCTTCGGCACGACCTTCTCCTGGCTGCACCATCGGGGAGAAGCCCGGCGCCTCGAGGCCGAGCGCGCCCAGCTCGCCGCCAGCGCGCTGCGCGAGTCTCTGAGGGATTCGAGACAGCGCGAGGAGCAGCTGGTCGGGGAGACCGGTCGCCTGCGCGAGAGCTTCGCTCAGAGCCGGCGAGACGGCGAGTCGTTGACCGACCAGCTGAACCGCGTGGCGACCGAGTTGAGCGACGCACAGGCCAGCGTGCGCGCACGTCAGGAGGAGCTGAACGCCGCACAAGAGCGCGTGCAACGGACGGAGTCCGCGCTGGCGGAGAGCCAGACCCGTGCGCAGCAGCTGGATCAAGAACGCGCGCGCGCGCTCGAGGAGACCGCGAGCGTGCGTCGGGACGAGGCGCGCCTGCGTGACACGCTGGCGGACGCCCAGGGCCACGCGGCGGAGCTGACCTCGCAGCTCGCGAGCCTGCGCGACGCCAACACACAAGGTCAGGCGCGCATCGCCGGCCTGACGGCGCAGTTGGCCGCCGAGATGGCCAAGGGCACGCGCCTGGCCGAAGAGGTCGAGAACGTCACGGCCGCTCGCCTACGCATGGAAGATGCTCTGGCCGAGGCGCGACGTTCGCTGGCGCAACGCGCGCAGGGGGAGGCGGCCCCGGAGCCGTCGAGCGACGCACCCGCCCCGCAAGAGCAGGCGACGCCCGACGCGCCGCCAGAAGACCGCGCCGCAAGTGAAGATGTGTCCATCTATCGCGTGATTGGCGCCGAAGCGCGCGGGCGCCCAAGCGCGCGGGCGCGCGGGCGCACGATCGAAACGTAGGCGGCGATGACCGCTACGACGAGCGTCTCGGCAACGCGATGTCGATGTGGAG
>JAACVI010000097.1 GCA_009992505.1 Myxococcales bacterium | reverse complement strand
ACGTCTGAGCCCCGCCCGGCCAACGTCCGCCGCGTGGCCGTGCTCCTGCTCGCCGCCCCCGGCGTGGACGAGAGCGTCGCCGATGATCTCACGGAGGTCGCCATCGGCGCTGTGGCCGCGCGCGGTGGCGTGACGATCGTCGGCAAGGAGGAGATCCAAGCGCGCCTCGGCCAGGGGGAGGCCCGCTCCCTCGACTGCGTCACCTCGGCGGCGTGCGTGGGACGCGTGGGTGTGCAGCTCGACGTGGACGAGGTCGTGTCGGGCACGCTGAACCACCACGGGACCCAGTGGACCTTCGACCTCGTGCGCATCGACGTGCGATCCGGGGAGCTCTTGGGTCGCGCCTACCGCGAGCTCGATGGCGATCTGGGTGCCCTGGCCGCAGCCGTGCAGGTGGCCATCCCCGACCTCTACGTGGAGCATCGGCCCACGGCTTCGCTGCGCGTCCTCGCCGGATCGTCCGGGGGTCGCGTGCTCCTGGACGGAGTGGATCGCGGCGAGCTCACGAACGGCACCTTGCGCCTCGATGGACTCGAACCGGGACCCCACGCCCTCGTCGTCGAGCTCGACTCGAGCCATCGCCTCACGCGTGACATCAGCCTGGAAGGGGGCGCCACCTTGCAGATGGAGCTCTCGCAGCCGGTGGTCCTGCCGCCGCCGCCGGGCGTGCGCATCTCGTCGCTGGTCTGGGTGGGTTCGGGGCTCGCGCTGGTGGGTGGCGGGGTCGCCCTGGGCTTCGGCCTGGCCTCGCGTCGACATCCGACGGACGGCTCGACACGAATCGCCGCCAGCGGGTACCTCGACGATCGGGAGCGTGACGCGCGCATCGCCAACGCGGGCCTCGTCGGTCTGGGCGTGGGCGCGGGCATGGCGGCCTTGGGTTTCCTGCTCTCGGACTTCGGCACCCGATCCAGCTCGATGCGCGCCGAACTTGCGCCGCGTGGCCACTTCATGGTCTTCCTCGAGGGCTCGCTATGAACCGCCGCGCCCTCGCCTCGACGCTCTTCGCGCTCGTCCTCGTCGCCGCGGGGCTCGGGCTCGGGGGATGTCGCGTCGATCGCGGCTACCTCGACCGGCAGCTCTTCTCCTGCGACGTGGCGAGCGACTGCGGCGCTCAATGGGGCTGCGTGCGCGCCTCGCCCTACGCCTCGGATTTCTGCGCCACCGACTGCGACGCGCAGAGCTGTGACGGCATCTGCACCGAGCAAGGGGCGTCGGGCCTGTGCCTGCGCGGTTGCCGGATCCAGGAAGACGGCAGCACCTCGTCGTGCCCGACCTCGGGCCTCTCGTGCATCCGCATCAGCACCGAGAGCGACGACGGCGTCTGCTATCCCGTGGACTCGTGCACCGCCGACGCGGACTGCCCCGACGGCGGTCTCTGCCTCGGCTCTGTCGCTGCCGCGGTGCCCGGCGTCTCGCGCACGGACAACTTCTACTGCGTGCCGCGCCCCAAGGCCGACGGCACCTGCCCGCTTCGATCCGTGCCCACGAACATCGGCTTCGGCGGCGACATCTGCCTCGCCACCTGTGCCTCGAGCGACACGCGCTGTCCGCCGAGCTTCGGCTGCCTGACGCAGCTCGGCCTGTTCAACCCCGGCGCGGACATCCCCTGCTTCCCCGGCTTCTACGGCACGCCCTGCGACGACGACACCAACTGCTTGCTCGGTCGTTGCATCGACACGGGCGACTCGGGCCGCCAATGCTCCATCGGCTGTGACGAGGCCACGCGCCTCTACGGCGGCTGCGGCAACCTGGTCTCCATCGGCATCATCTCGCCCACCCTGACGCTCGAGTGCGATCCCTCGCTCGCCAGCGCCGAGGAGCCCGGAGGTCTGTGCGTCACGCACTACGGCGTCGGCTTCCCGTGTGCGCCTGGCAGCGACGCCTTCCCCTGCGCCGCCGGGCTCTCGTGCACGCGCTTCACCAGCGCCGCAGGCGAGATCGACCTGTGCACCCAGCGTTGCCTCGGCGATCGCCAATGCAACATGGGCGAAGCCCCCCGCAACTACTGCTTCTCGGGCTACTGTTTTCCGAAGGGTGACGTCGGCGCCCGCTGCACCGCGAATGGACAATGTCTCAGTGACGCCTGTGTTTCCGGCGTTTGCGCGGAGGGATGAGATGGCAGGGACACGATGGCGTCTGTGACGCGTGATGCACCCATCGGGGTGTTCGACTCGGGGCTGGGAGGTCTGACCGTCGCGCGTGCGATTCGAGAGGCCTTGCCCCACGAGGATCTCGTCTACCTCGGCGACACCGCCCGCGTGCCCTACGGCACACGCAGCGCGCACACCGTGCTGCGCTACGCCCAGACCTGTGGGCAGCATCTGCGCGCTCGCGGCGTGAAGTTGCTGGTCGTGGCGTGCAACACGGTGAGCGCCGTGGCTTTGCCGATGCTGCGCGTCGAGCTCGACATCCCCGTGCTTGGCGTGGTCGAACCCGGTGCTCGCGCCGGCGTCGCCGCAGCTTCCGGCAAGCGTCTGGGAGTGCTCGCCACGGCCGGCACCGTGGCGTCGGGCGCGTATCCGCGCGCGGTCGCGGCGGAGGATCCCCGGGTCGAGGTCTTCGCACGCGCGGCGCCCCTGCTCGTGCCCTTGGCGGAAGAGGGTTGGATCTCGGGTGAGGTGCCATCGCTGGTCGCGGCGCGCTACCTCGAGCCCTTGGCTGCAGCCAACATTGGCGCCTTGGTGCTCGGCTGCACGCACTACCCCGTGCTGATCGACGTGCTGCGCGAGCAGGTCGCTCTGTGCTGTGGTCCCGACGTGCCCGTGGTCGACAGCGCCCACGCCCTCGCGCTCGAGTTGAGCGCGCTGCTGACGGATCGCGATCTGTCCACCACGTCCACAGGTCCCGGGGGTCTGCAGGTGCTGGTGACGGACCGGCCGTCGGATTTCGCGCAGGTCGCCGGTCGCTTCCTGGGCACCGAGCTCGACGAAGACCGCGTCGATGCCGTGGATCTGTGAGCGACGACATCGAGCTGGAGGTGCGCGGCCCGACTGGAGATGCGTCGCTATTCAAGATAGATTTCCGCGCGTGATGCGTCGTTCGACCAAGCCCGCGCGACCCGGACACCCGGAGCCGCCGCCAGCGCCCCAGGCGATCTTCCGCGTCGGCGAGCTACTCGCGGGCGTGTACGAGATCAGCGCCTTGCTCGGCGAGGGCGCCATGGGTCAGGTGTTCGAGGCGCGCGATCACGATCTCGATCGACGCGTCGCGATCAAGGCCGCGTGGCCCGGGCTGCCCTCCCTGCGCAAGGAGGCGAGGGCCCTGGCGGCGTTTCGACATCCGAGCCTGGTCACGGTGCACGCGCTCGGTGAGCATCACGACGTCGAGTTCCTGGTGATGGAGCGCATCTACGGCGTCAGCCTCGCGGCCCACATGGCGCATCGCTTCGAGGCCGGTGGTCAGTTCGCGCTCGAGGAGGCCGTGGGCATCCTGGTCTCGCTGACCGAGGGCCTGGCCGTCGTCCATCGCGCGGGCCTGGCCCATCGAGACGTGAAGCCGGCGAACGTGATGCTCACGCCCGATCACCGCGTGGTGCTGATGGACTTCGGGCTGGTGCTGCCCGAGTTCGAGGTCGAGACCCAGACCAACGTGGCGGGCTCGCCGGCCTACATGGCGCCCGAAGCGCTGAGCAACTCGGTCTCCGCCGGCGCGGGGCACCTGACCGACGTCTATGGGCTCGGCGTCGTCGCCTTCGAGCTGCTGACCGGACGCTTGCCCTTCCGCGCACAGGGCCTGGTGGCGCTGTGGGAGCGGCAGCATTCGGGGCCGCCTCCCGCCATTCTCTCGCTGCGCGCCGACGTGCCGCTAGCCCTCGCGAGGGTGGTGGGCGAGGCGCTCCACCCCGAGCCGGGTGAGCGTCCGCAGAGCGCCGAGGCCTTCGCCTGGCAACTCGAGGCCAGCCTCCGCCGCAACGCGACGCGAAGTTACGAGCCACCCGAGTCGCTCCCGACCGTGCCCGCGCCCGCCATCGACCTCCTGATCGTCGAGGACGATCCGGACATGGCGCGCATCCTCGCGTTCTACGCTCAGCAGGCGCTGGGCAGCGTGAGGTCGCGAGTGGCCGTGGACGGGGTCGAGGCCATGGGGCTCGTGCGCGAGCGCGCGCCGGATGTGATGCTGCTCGATCTGCACATGCCGAAGATGAACGGCATCGAGGTCCTGATGCAGATGAGGGGTGAACGCCTGGCCGAAGGAGCCGCCGTGATCGCGGTCAGCGCCGGTGCGCAGCGCGACGACATCCAGCTCCTGCATCAGCTCGGCATCCACCACTTCGTGTCCAAGGGCCAGGACCTGCAGCACAACCTCACGGAAGCTCTGCTCACCGCGTGTGGCAGTCCGGCGCGCTCGGTCGACGTCGAGGGTTGAGACTCGAC
>JAACVI010000096.1 GCA_009992505.1 Myxococcales bacterium | reverse complement strand
TTCACGCTGCGAACGATTCGTTCCTTGAGGTCTTGGGAAATGGTCGACATGCCGCGACGCGATCACACCCGATCTTGCCGCGCAACGCTTTCCCGTCCCGTCCTCGTGGATCACGCTCTAGCGTCGATGCCTGCGTTGCTGCGCGAGCCAGACCTGCACGCGGCTGCCAAGGCAGCGAGCACGGCGGTCGCGACCAGGACGCTGCCTGTCCATGATCGCCGTCGATCCACACACTCCAAGTACTCGGCCGTACGTGGGTCGAGCGGCGCCCCTTCGACTGCCAGTCGGCTTCGTGGGCAATGACGGATTGGACTCCCGAAACATGTCCAAACTTCGGATCACCGTAACGGAGCGTGTGTCGGAATACAAATGCGTCGTCGGTCCCATTCCGGCCCCGATGGGGGCGGGGGGCTCGTGCCCCGCCGAGCGGTCACTTCGCCTGCCTCCCGTCTTCGCCGCTCCTCGTGCCTCGCGCTTCGGGATGCTACAAGGGCCCACTCTCATCTGACCGGAGTCCCGCTTGTTCGCTCCCTTCGCCGAACCGGGTGCTTGGGTTGCCCTCCTGACGCTGACCGCGCTGGAGATCATCCTCGGCATCGACAACATCGTCTTCATCGCCATCCTCACCGGGCGCCTGCCCAAGGATCAGCAGCCCCTGGCCTACCGCCTCGGGCTCGGCGCGGCGATGTTGAGCCGGCTGCTCCTGCTCTCGGTCATCTCCTGGGTGATGGGCCTGAACGCGGAGCTCGTGAACGTGCTGGGGCTGTCGATCACGGGCCACAGCCTGGTGCTCTTCGCGGGCGGCCTCTTCCTGATCGGCAAGAGCACCCACGAGGTGTACGAGAACGTCGAAGGCGATCCGGAGGAGCAGGTCTCGGGCTGGGGCAAGAACCTGCTCGGCGTCGTGGTGCAGGTGATGGTGCTCGACGTCGTCTTCTCCCTCGACTCGGTCGTCACCGCCGTGGGTATGGCGGACGATCTGATCGTGATGATGGCCGCCGTGGTGATCGCCGTGGGCGTGATGATGGTCTTCGCCAAGCGCATCGGTGACTTCGTCAACGAGCACCCGACGATGAAGATCCTGGCCCTGGCCTTCCTGCTCTTGATCGGCGTGCTGCTGGTCGCCGAAGGTCTCGGGCAGCATGTCAGCAAGGCGACGATCTACTTCGCCATGGCCTTCGCGCTCTCGATCGAGGTCGTGAACATGCGCCGGCAGGCCAATCTGAAGCGTCACGCCCAGCGCCGCGTGCGCGTCAAGGGTGCGGGATCGGGGTCGTCGAAGCCCGCCTCTCCGGGCTGAGCCTCGGCGCCTCCCCCCGCTGAACCGGAGCTCGAACGGCTGAAACTCGCCGCTGCGGCGGGCCTGAGTCACAATGGGCGCGCCATGCTGCAGCTCGCGAACCTGATCGGCCCCGATCTGAGGGCAGCCCTCGACGACGATCCGGAGGGTCTCCGGGAAGTCCTCGTGGACATGCACCCCGAGGAGCTGGCGGAGATCATCGAGGATCTCGGCGACATGGAGTCCGTCGAGCTGATCCGCTTGATGGGCCCGGACCTCGCCGCGGACGTGCTGCAGCGCCTGCCCCCGGACCGTCAGGTCGACGTGATGGAGTCCCTCGAGGCCGACGAGGCCGCCGAGCTCCTGAGCGAGATGGACCCCGACGACCGCGTCGACGTCGTGCAGGAGCTGACCGACGACCACGCGGAGCTCGTGCTCGCGGCGCTGCAACGCGCGGAGCCCGAGGCGGCGGAGGAGATCCGCGAGCTCGTCCACTATCCGCCCGAGTCGGCCGGTGGCCTGATGACCACCGACGTCATCTCGCTGCCTCCCGAGACCAAGGTCTGGCAGGCCATCGAGCGCGTGCGCGAGATCGCCCACGCCGAGGACCCGGAGACCATCTACTACATCTACGTCTGCGCTTACGGCGGCAAGCTGATGGGCGTCGTCTCTCTGCGTGAGATGATCCTCGGCGACCCCGGTCAGACGCTGGCCGAGCTGATGAATCCCAAGGTCGTGCGCGTGGAGGCCACGGACGATCAGGAGGTCGTGGCCGACACCATCGCGCGCTACGATCTGCCGGCGATCCCCGTGGTGGACGAGCACGAGCGCCTGCTCGGCCTGGTCACGGTCGACGACGTGGTCGACGTCGTGATCGAGGAGGCCACGGAGGACGCCCAGAAGATGGGTGGTGTCGTTCCGCTCGAGGACTCGTACTTCGCCACGAGCTTCCTCGAGTTCGTGTGGAAGCGCGGCGCCGTGCTCGTCGTGCTCTTCATGGGCCAGCTCCTGACGGCGACGGTGATGGAGGCCAACTCCGCCCTGCTCGCGCAGACCATGACCTTGGTGATCTTCGTACCGTTGATCCTCTCCAGCGGCGGTAACACGGGCTCGCAGTCGGCCGCGTTGGTCATCCGCGCCATGGCCGTCGGGGAGATCGAGCCGAGCGAGTGGTACAAGGTGCTCGTCCACGAGGTGGCCATGGGCCTCTGCCTCGGTCTGATCCTCGGTTCGATGGGCTTCGTACGCGGCTACATCGCCCATGGGGAGGAGGAGGCGTTGCACCTGGGCGTCGCCGTGGGCTTGTCGACCCTATGCGTGGTCTCCCTCGGGGCGACCCTCGGATCCGTCTTGCCCCTGGCCACCCGTCGCATCGGGCTCGACCCCGCCGTCTCCAGCAACCCCTTGATCGCCTCCCTCAGCGACGTGCTCGGGCTCACCATCTACTTCGCCGTCGCTGGCTTCGTGCTCCACGTCGTCTTTTGATCCGGCGGTGTCGTCGTCAGTTTCGTCACTTCGGTTCGCGGCGACGTGCTCCTCGGCGTCGGTCGGGTATCTTCTCGACGTGACGTCGACGCCGCTCCTCGATTCGATGCTGGCGGAGCTGGGACAGCGCTTTCCCAAGCTGAGGCTGGTCGACAAGCGCGAGGATCGTTTCTCGCAGCTGCTCGACAGGCTGGTGCGAATCGGCACCCTCGGAGGCAACTCGGTCTATCTCACGCGCTACGTCACGACGCTCGGCCAGACCATCTACTTGCCGACGGGATGGGCGCAGCGCAGCGACGAGGAGCGCGTGGTCGTGATGCGCCACGAGGTCGTCCACCTCCAGCAGTTTCGCCGCTACGGCAAGCTCGGCATGGCCTTCCTCTACCTCTTCCCGCTCTTGCCCATCGGCCTGGCGCTCGGCCGCGCGCGCCTGGAGTGGGAGGCGTACGCCGAGACCTTCCGCGCCACCGCCGACGTCTTCGGTCTCGAGGCCGCGCGTGACCCCGCCCTGCGCGCGCACGTCGTCGCCCAATTCGTGGGCCCCGCCTACGGCTACATGTGGCCTTTCCGCCGCCAGGTGGAGCGCTGGATCGACGTCGAGCTGGCTCGCCTCACCGAGAGCTAGCCGCGCAAGAGGAGGTAGAGCTCCCGCCGTCGTGTCTTGCCGCCCTTCGCTGGCGCGCCGTCCGCCTGCTCCTTCTGCGCGGCGCGCACCGCCTGGCGGAGACGCTGCCGGTCGGCCTCGGGGTGCTCCGCGAGGTAGGCGTCGAGCGCGTCGTCTCCCTGCTCGAGCAGCTGCCCGAGGATGCGCTCGAGGCGATGGTGTCGCGCGTCGTGCTTCACGTCTCCGACCAGCACGGCGAGCTGTCGCGAGATCTCCTCGAAGTCGAATTCGCCCAGAGTGCGCACCATGTGACGACGCTGTCGGGCCAGGGCGCTGCCCTTGCTCAGGCGGGCGAAGAGCTCGATCTCCTCGATCAGCTTGGGGTCGAGCTCGAGCTTCGCGCGCTTGCGCGGATCGAGCTCCGCCAGAGCCTTGGCCAGCGTCTCTCGGCGCGTCAGCGAGGTGCGCATCTCCGCTCGATGCTCGCTACGCGAGCTGGTGTCCGCCTGTCGGAGTCGCTCACGCTCGTCCGGATCCATGCTGCCTCGCCGCCGACTCATGGGCGCAGCTTGGTCCGATTCGCCACCGGGTGAAAACCGAATCTAGAAGGGCAGGGCGGTCGGCTGGGTGATCAGCCGCGCGTCCGATCCCAGGCCCACCCCACCGCGCGCGTTGTAGCCCCAGCAGACCCAGCCCGCGCTGCGTCGACGGGCGCATTGCGCGAAGGCGCCGAGCTTCACCTCGAGCGCGTAGGTGTTGTTGCTCCAGCACCCCACGTTCGCATTCAGGCGTGCGTGATGCGAACACCTCGTCCACTTCTCGCCGTGGGGGGTCAGCGCTTGCGCGACCCCGACCGCGACGCGGAC
>JAACVI010000128.1 GCA_009992505.1 Myxococcales bacterium | reverse complement strand
CGACGCACGGGCGAAGACAGCGTGTCGATCAAGCTGCCGAGCGCCCGGCGCACGACCCTCAAGCTCTCGTTCCTGGAGGTCGGCGAGCCGCGCATGGAGGGAGAGCGCTACGTCTTTCCGCTCGAGCCCCGCCGCAAGAGCTGAGACGCCCTAGCTCGCTTCGTTGCCCAACCGCACCCGCGGATCCAGGAACGCGACGGCCACGTCGGCGAGTAGATTGCCGACCTGCACCATGGCCGAGAAGACGAGCACGACGCCCATCACCGTCGGGGAGTCGAGGTTGACGATCGACTGGATCGCCAACGCTCCCATGCCGGGCCAGGCGAAGATGTTCTCCGTGATGATCGCGCCCGCGACCAAGAGTGAGAGATCGAGGCCGAGCAAGGTGACGAGCGGCAAGAGCGCGTTGCGCAGCCCGTGCTTGAGCACGATGGAGGTCGGACCGAGGCCCTTGGCCTTGGCCGTGCGGATGTAGTCGCTGCGCAGCGTCTCGATCATCTCCGAACGCGTGATGCGCGCGTAGGTCGCCGCGCCCACGATGGCGAGCGTGAAGGCGGGCAAGATGCCGTGATAGACGTGGTCCCAGAAACCTTCGCCATAGCCACCCACGGGAAACCAGCCGAAGAAGAAGGCGAAGAGCAGCAGGAAGATCGGCCCCGTGACGTAGGTCGGCAGGCTGATGCCCAGGAACGCCGTCGCCATGAAGCCCGTGTCGAACCAGGTGTTGCGGCGCACGGCGGCCACGATGCCCACGGTGACGCCCAGGAAGAGTTCGAAGAAGATCGCCAGCACGCCGAGCAGCAAGGTGCGCGGTAGGCGATGCGCGATCACGTTCGCCACGGGCTCGTTGTGGGCGAAGGAGTCGCCGAGGTCGCCCTGCAAGAGGCCGCAGTACCCTGGGTGCTCGGGATTCTCGAGGTAGGCGCGTGAGCCCTGGCGCACGCAGGGGACCAGGCCGAGGTAGGCCGCGAACTGCACGGGCAGTGGACGGTCGAGGCCGTTCTTTCGCTGGAAGTCCGCGATCTGCTGGGGGCCGGCGTTGGGGCCCAGGGTCGTGACCGCCGGATCGCCGACCCAGTTCATCAGCAAGAAGACCAGCGCCGCCACCACGGCGACCACGAAGAGCGCCCAGCCGAGGCGCTTGATGATGAACTGGATCATCGCAGGCCTCCGAAGGGGAAGAGCGTGGCGGCCACGTTGCGCGCATGACCTGTGCCGAAGAGGGGACGCTCGGCGTGACGGCGCGGCAGATCGAGCCAGACGTCGCGGTAGTCCTCGCTCCAGATCGGATGGGGGCGGTAGTTCTTCACGTAGGGCTGCCAGGCCTCGAAGCTCATCGGGTAGTAGGCGAAGGCCCAGGGCGCGTCGTGGGACACGATGTCGTTGGCCTGTCGATAGAGCGCGATTCGACGCGTGTGGTCCGTCTCCGAGCGCGCCGTGTCGAGCAGGCGATCCACTTCAGGGTTTCGATAGAAGGATCGATTCTCGGAGTGGTCCGGGTGAATCGAGCGGCTGTTGAACAGGATGTCGAGGAAGTTCGAAGGGTCGGGGAAGTCCATGTTCCAGCCCGTGCTGAACGCGGCGACCGTATGCGGCTTGCCCGTCTGCTCGAGGTAGGTGGCGAAGGACACCTGGCGAATCCGCACGCGGATGCCGATGCGCGCCAGATCCTGCTGCAACAGTTCGCCGTAGAAGCGGCTGGTCTCCCCTTCGGTGAACCAGACCTCGATTTCGTCGTCCAGGCCGTCGGGGTGACCCGCGAGTCGCATCTCCTCGCGAGCTCGGGTCAGGTCGAAGGTCTGGAGATTCGGGAGGTTGGCGTCGAAGCCCGGGATCATCGGCGGCAGCGCTTGGCCCGCCGGCTGAAGGCGCCCGGCGCGGGCACGGGCCCAGCCCTCGCGGTCGAGCGCGAAGGCGATGGCGCGCCGGATGTGGACGTCGTCGAAGGGCGCGATCTCGCAGTTCATGCCGATGCCGAAGACCTGAGCGTGGGGAAACTCGAGTCGATAGGGCGCCCAGGCGGGCGCGCCCTTGATCAGCAAGTAGTCCGGCGTGGTCTCGCGGTGGATGGCGTCGAGGTCGCCGTTCAGAAAGCGCATGAACGCGACGGCGCGCTGCAGGTTCTCCTGGAAGACCATGTGGTCCGGGCCGGGATGATGCGGCAGAAAGTAGTGGGTGTTGCGGCTGAAGCGCAGGTCCACACCGCGCTCCCAGCTGTCGAAGACGAAGGGGCCCGTGCCCGCTGGGTGCATGTTCGCCTCGGCACCCCAATGCTCGTAGGTCTCGTGTGCCACGGGGTAGGCGAAGGTCATGGCCATGGCGTTGAGGAAGGTCTGATCGGGCTCCGTGAGGTGGAACTCGATGGTGTAGCGATCGAGGACACGGATGCCGCTGACGTGATCGCTGTGGCCCTCGTGGTACTCCTCCGCGCCTTCGATGGATTTGTAGAAGGGGAAGCCCGGCGAGCCCGTGGTGTGGCTGAGCAGCCGCTCCATGCTGAAGCGCACGTCCAGCGCGGTCAGCTCGCGCCCGTCCGGATGACCCGGCAAGGGATGGAAGCGCACGCCGTGGCGCAGCCGGAAGTGAAAGGTCTTCCCCTCGTCCGTGATGGTGGGCAGAGCCTCGGCGATGCGTGGGATGAGGTTGGAGTCGTAGTCGTAGTCGAGCAGCCCGTCGTAGATCAGGCGGACGGCCATGCCGCTCAGCTCGTCGTAGGCGATGTGCGGATCGAGGCTGCGCACGTTCGACTCGTGGTGAAAGATGAACGTGCCGCCGTCGCGCGGCGTGTCGTCCCCGGCGCCCAGCCAGCGCGGCGCCGTCGGCATCGCGGGCCAGTAGCTGTAGCCGCCGAATACCAGCCCGGCGACCACCAGCACCATCGACAGCCCGACCAGGCGCTGCTTCAGCGGCGACTCAGTCCTTGGGGTCGAAGGCATCGCGTAGCCCCTCCCCGAGCAGGTTGAAGCCGAACACGGCCATGACGATGAAGAGCGCGGGATAGAGCATCAGGCGCGGCGCGTGGGCCATCATCTCCTGTCCCTCGCGCAGCATCGAGCCCCAGCTCGCGCGCGGCGGTTGCACGCCGAGGCCGAGGTAGCTCATGGCCGACTCGACGATGATCATCTGCGCGACGAGCGTGGTCCCGATCACGATGGCGGGACCGAGCACGTTGGGCAGCACGTGCCGGAACACGATGCGTGCCCGACTCAGACCGAGCGCGCGCGCGGCCTGCACGTACTCCATCTCCCGCACCTGCATGGTCTTGGCGCGCGTGACGCGGGCGAGGGTGGTCCAGGAGATCAAGCCCAGCAGAGCGTAGAGCGCGTACAGTTCCGGGTTGTTCACGACCCGGTTGATGGCGATGGCGACGAGCAGGAAGGGCATCGAGAGCAGCACGTCGACGATACGCATGGCGATGCTGTCGTAGAGGCCGCCGAAGAACCCCGAGGTCACGCCCACGTAGAGACCGATCAGCACCGTGAGACCGGTGGCGAACAGCGCGACCTGCATCGAGACCGAGCCTCCGTGGAGCAAGCGCGAGAGCTCGTCTCGCCCGATGGTGTCTCCCCCGAGGGGGTGACCCGCCACCGTCATGGGTCCGCGCGGCACGCCCTCGTCGGTCAACAGCGCCGTGCGGTACTGCTCGTTGGGGTCTTGGCTCGAGACGAAGGGCCCGATGAAGGCCACGGAGAGCACGACGGCGACCAAGAAGGCGCCGAACAGGGCGCCCTTGTTCTTCTTGAAACGTCGAAAAGCTCTGGGATCCACGTGTTCTCCGCATCGGAGCCCTCGGCGGCCGCGCCCGAGCTCGAGTCGCACGGGAGTACCCGAGCCACGCCGCCAGCGTCAATCGGCCTCTCTCGCGCAGTCCGGCTTTCGCTCACTGACTGCCGTCACCGAATGGAGTCGCGGCGCCGTGCGAGCACACGAGCACGTTCGACTGCGTGACGCCGCTGCAGGACCAGCCGCGCGGGCAGTCGGTGCCCGTGGCGCAGCTCTTGGTGCAGACCGGCCCGTCGCCGTGCACTCCCCCGACGCAGAGCCCGTGCGTGCAGTCCTGATCCTGCTGACAGGCGGCACCGAAGGCGGCGTCGCCGCGGCCGCCACAGCCGAGCAAGAGGGCGCTCGAGAGCAGGAGGAGGACAAGGAAGTCGGCCGCGCGTCGCATGCCCCAGGCTGACCCGAGCCCGCCCTCGAATCAAGATCGTAGCCAAGTTCGCTCGATCGCCCGAAAGAGCAACAAGGTGGCGATCGCTACGATTCAAGAGCGATCGATTAATTTCCATTGGGAGGCCGATTTGGCGCTGGGAGAGGCCGAGGGCGATCGGCTGCACGTCAAAAACCGACACAAATTCAGCGAGTTGTAAAGCTCATCGCAATGCTGTACCAATGCTGCACATTTTTGTTGACGCATTTCGCTTGAAGCGAATACATTCCCGCTAGGCCGTTCAAATGACTCTTCCCAAGCGATATCCTCGGACGACAAAAGGCAAGGCGGCGGACGCCGCGGTCTGGTCCGAAATGGAGCTCGAGGAGCTGGAGCGGGCCTATCCGAGCGGGATGAGCGTCCACGAGATCGTGCGAGCCTTCACCGACCACGGAGGGCGTCTCACCGAGGCCACGTTCCGCAAGTACGTGCAGCTCGGCCTGCTCCCGCGCAGCGTCCGGGTGGCGCGCACGGGACGTGGCAAGGGCTCACAAGGTCTGTATCCGGCGACCGCCGTGCGGCAGATCGATCATGTCCGGCGGCTGATGGCCCAGGGCTTCACGATGGAGGAGATCCAGAAGGAGTTCCTCTTCGTGCGCGGAGATGTCGAATCCCTCGAGCGTCAGCTCGAGCGGATCTTCGACGCCATGGACGGAGCGCTCACCCACGGTGGGCGCGTCAGGGGCGGGGATCCCCTGGTGGAGCGACAGCTCGCGGAGGCGCGTGAGCTGGGCGCTCGTTTGGTGGAGACGCTCGAGGATGTCGAGCGACGGCTGACCATGCGCGCTCGCATGGCTCGGGCGGTGGTCTGAGTAGACGGTAGTCGAGAGCGCGCTGGGAGAGACACGATGCATGAGCACGAGCAGATGATGGGGGCGGACAACTCGCAGGAGCGGCCGACCGAGGAGCCTCAGATGGAGGGTTCCTTGGCCATCGCGATCGCCCCTGAGGATGATTTCGATTCAGAGGATCGCCCGGGAGGTCGACGCAAGCGCCGTAGCCGCGCACGCGCCAAGACCATCTCGATTCGGCGCTTGAGCAAGGCGGAGCTGCAACGCGGCCGCGTGCTCTTCCCCGAGGTCGACTACTGGAAGCCGAAGCTGCGCTCCGAGTGCAAGGACATGGACCGGCCGTGTCCCTACGTCTCGTGCAAGTACCACCTGTACACGGACGTCCATCCCATCCGCGGCTCCATCAAGCTCAACTTCCCCGACGTGGAAGTCTGGGAGATGACCGAGACCTGCGCCCTCGACGTCGCCGACCGTGGCGGCATCACGCTCGAGGAGGTCGGCGAGATCATGAACCTCACCCGTGAGCGCGTCCGCCAGGTCGAGACCACGGGGCTCGCGAAGCTGCAGGCCGTCGACGACGTCGCGCGGCTCAAGGACTACATCATGTGATGCGAGAGCGACTCGCCCGAGGTGCGTGAGCATCCGGGCCCGAGTCGCGCGCATCCTGGGCCGGCGCTCGAACTGCTCAGGCGTCCGGGTCCGCGTCTTCGTCGGACTCGTCCGCATCCTCGGGCGGCGCATGCCCAGCCGCGCCGCGCGTGGCCTCGGCGATGCGACGAGTCAGCGCACGGAGCTCGCCGGCGACCTGTCGCGCCAGAGGCTCGGCGGCGGCACCGATCTGTCGGAGCACGGGCTCGGCCGCGTCACTGACCTGCTTCAGCACGGGCTCGGCCGCGTCACTGACCTGGCGTGCGATGGGTTCGGCGGTCTGGCCCAGCTTGTCCAGCGCGCGCTCCGCACCCGCCGCCGCGCTGCGCACTCCGGGTTCGAGCGTCCGCGCGGCGCGCTCCACACCGCGAGCGGCTCGCTGCCCGCCCTGGCTGGCTCCGTCGATCAAGGCCGAGGCCGCGCGCTTGAAATGGCTCAGTGCTTCGCGCAGCTCATCCCTGGGATCGGCCGCATTCTTGGGGTCGCGCTTCTCGTCGTCGTCGTGCTTCATGGCCGCATTGTGCGCTTCGTGAAGCACGCAAGCAACGGTCGGTGGTGTGGGCCGCGGTCGTCAGGGACAGGAGGGACGCCAGATCAGGACCTGGTTGTTGCCCTCGCGACACTCGTTGATCGCCCCGCCCGCGGGCTCGATGGGATCGTCGAGCACGGCGTACCAATCTTGGACCTCGCCACCCAGATCCACGTCCACCGAGACCACCTCGGAGTCGCCTCGCGCGAGCAGGGGACGGATCGTCGTGGCTTCGGCGACGCGAACGCCGCCGTGCGCGGGCTGACCTCGGTAGAAGGCCACCACGAGGCCGGCGCCCGCGCGCTCGAGGCCCCAGTTCTGGACGTTCACGGAGAGCCTGACGCGCCCCGAACCGAGACATTCATAGCTGCCGTGTCCGCCCCAGAGGTCGGGCACGACGAGCACGTCGGCGCCCTCACGCAGGTTCTGGCGGTAGGAGTTGGAGACCGTCCACGAGGGCGTCTCGTGGGCGGGGATGGAGCCGTCCTCTTCCACATTGGTGATGTGGTACGAGTGCTCGTTCCAGATGCGGCGCGAGCCGACCCAGCGGCCCCGCGCGTCGCCCCAGATCTCGACGCCGGGATCGGTCCACCAATCGCGAATGTAGAAGGCCTCCGCGTTGGCCGAGAAGATGATCTCCGCGTCGCCATCGTTGTCGATGTCGGCGATGGTCGGGTTCTCCGTGCGCGTGCGCGAGGAGTTCCGACGCTGGAAGAGCGTCCTGCCCGTCGTCCCGTCGTAGATGCGGAAGTAGTGCTCGTCGTTGTAGATGACCTCGGCTTTGCCGTCGCCGTTGAAGTCGAAGACGCTCGACCCGGTGCCTGAAGACGAGGCGTCGCTGGTTGGGCTCGTCCAGAGCACGCCCGCGCCGAGGCAGCCCGCCGGGTGACCCGGGCTGATGCAGGCGGGATCGTAGACGCCGTAGGCCGAGCCGTTGGCGACGCCGATCTCCGGGACCCCGTCGCCGTCGAAGTCGGCCACCGTGGGCGGGCCACCGATGGCCACGGTGCCGACGCGTCCCTCGAGGCGTCTCAGCCAGAGCGTCTCGCCCGTTTGTCCATCGAGCACGCGCAGGTAGCCCGCGGAGACCAAGGCGACTTCGGGTCCGGGGTTGTCGGCGTAGAGGTCCGCCACGGCGCAGATTCCGTCCGATAGGCCGGCGGGCTTCCAGTAGATGCTGCCGTCCGCGTGGAAGGCCGTGTTGCCCGCGATGACCTCTTGGGTGCCGTCCCCATCCAGATCCGCGACGCAGGGCAGCGGACCGAAGAACTGGTTGGTCGCGATGCCGTCGGTGGCGTCGCCCGTCCAGACGAGGCTGCCGTCCACACCGCTCAGCACCGTGCGGCCCACGATCACCTCCGGCATGCCGTCGCCGTCGAGGTCCGCGATGGCGGGTCCGGAGGAGAAGCTGTGGTTGTCGATGGTTCCCAGATCGGTGGCGCGCGGGTAGGCCGACGTCCACAGCAGGGTTCCGTCGGCCCGGAAGGCATAGGTGCCGGCGAAGGTGCCGAGGCCGACGATCTCATTCTCCCCGTCGTTGTTGATGTCACCGGCGGCGAGGTTGGCCGTGGCCTCGAGCACGCCCTCCTGGTCCTCGCGAGGAGGGTAGCTGATGGTCGTGTCCGTGCGCGGGTCGACGATGCGCAGGATGCCTGGCGAGGGCACGCGACCCAGGGAGGGGTAGGAGACGAAGACGAGCACGGGCTGGAGATCAGCGCCCGGCACGGGCATGAGGTCGATCACGAGGGGCGTCATGCAAACGTGCACGTCACCGGCATGAACCACGGGCCCATTGGGCCACTCGTACTCGAGCACAGGATCGTCGAAGGGATAGACCGTCGGCACGATGCGGCAGGTGTCCGGGTTCGGGTGGGGACCCACGGGCGGCTCCGCGTCCATGCCGCCCGCGTCGATCATGGCGTCGAAGCCGGAATCGACCTCCGCGTCCAGGCCCGCGTCGAAGCCCGAGTCGGTGTCCGCGTCGAAGCCCGAGTCGGTGTCCGCATCGAAGCTCGCGTCTGCGTTGAGGGTGGCGTCCGTGCCGCCATCGGGTGTGACGCTCGCGTCGGGCGCGCTCGAGTCGACGGCGCCGTCCGAGGGAAGCTCATGGGACGCGTAGCAGCCGCTGGCGGCCAGCAGGGACAAGAGGGCGAGGGATAGGGAGCGGGAGTGCATGAGAATTCCTAGCGATGAGCTTCCTCGCCTCGCCGAACATCAAGTTTCGTGCCAGCGAACACGTCGCCTAAACACGCTCATTCAGTCGGTTGGCCCAGGAGGGATGAGACGCCTGCCCCCCATCCGTCAGGATGTTTACGCCCGGCGGAGGCGGACGGGGTTCGACAGGCGGCCCACGCCGGCGATCTCTACCGCGACTTCGTCCCCGGCACAAAGGGGCCCCACGCCCGAGGGCGTGCCGGTGGCGATGAGGTCTCCGGGCAGCAGGGTCATGACCTGGGAGATGGCGGAGAGCAGCGTCGGGATGGAGAAGACCATGTGCGAGCTTCGACCGCGTTGCCGCGGCGCGCCGTTGACCGTGGCCAGGATCTCGAGGTCCGACCAGTCGACGCCGGTCACGACCTCGGGGCCGCAGGGGCAGAAGGTGTCGAAGCCCTTCGCCCGCGTGAACTGCACGTCTCGCCGCTGCAGATCCCGAGCGGTCACGTCGTTCACGCAGGTGAGGCCGAAGACGCCGCGAGCGGCCTCGGATTCGCTGGCGTCGCGCAGGCGGGCGCCTACCACGACTCCGAGCTCGGCCTCGTGCTCGACGCGCTCGCTGGCCGCGGGGAGCTCGATGGCGTCTCCCGTCGCCAAGAGTGAGCTCGGCGGCTTCAAGAAGAGCAGCGGCTCCGTGGGCAGGTCGTTGCCCAGCTCCGCCGCGTGGGCTCGGTAGTTGCGGCCGACACACACGATCTTGCTCGGCGTCACCGGGCAGAGCCGCCGGCTCGACGCCAGAGGCACGAGGCTGGCAGTGCGGACCCCGCCACTCCAGGGCGCATCGGTGAGGAGCTCGGCGTTGGCCGCGTCTAGGACTTCGGCGAAGTAGCCGCGTCCGCCATGCTCGAGTCGAACCACACGCATGCGGGCGACTCTACCATCCCACGCGCCGATGGTAGGCCAGCACTCGACCGTCCGGCTCCGCGGCGAGCACGCCACCCTCGCCGGCGCAGCCCACGCTGGCGCTGAACTGCATCACGTCACGGGAGGGAGTCGTGAAGGTCAGCGCGATGGACGCGGGCTCCTTCCCGTAGACGTAGCTCGCGCCGTGCACGAAGCCCTCGGCCGTTCGATGCAGCACGACGACCATGGCGTCGTCGCCAGAGTGACCCGCGAAGACCCAATCGGGCAGGCCCCAGCCGGGCGCCCACTCGACCACGCCGTCCACGAGCTCCCAGCCGTGCAGATCCGCCGGCGTGCCCTGGCATCGACTGAGCGCCCGCTCCGCGTCGGCGGCCCGGAAGAGCTGGAAGTCCGAGGCGTAGCGAGCCAGCTCCGGGAGCGTCGCGAGGATCTCCCGCAGCCGCGTGTCCTCGACCTGAAGCGGATGGAAGGCAGGGGCTCGTTCGGGCTCGGGGTAGGGCGTCGAGTTCGTGTCTCCACCGCAGCAACGAAAACCGACGCCACGCGGCGAAGCATCTTGCTGGAGGGCGCGTCGCGAGGAGCAGCGCAACTCCGCAGTCTCGCCGCCACCGCGCACGATGCGTGTCTCGGTCTCGCCGAAGGCGGGGCCTCCCTCGGACGCGGTCCACTCCGGGCCCGAGGTCTCGAAGTTCGTGCCGCCGAGCTTGCAGGCTGCCTCCCACTCGAGCTCCGAGCACAGACGCCGACCACGTTCGTCGCACAGACGCGCCGCCTGCGCGACACCCAGGCCGAGGCGCGCGCTGGCCTCTCCTGGGAAGGGTCGCCTGTCGATGTCGAAGGCGCCCAAAGTCGTGCGCTGGAGCGCAGCCTCGCGTCGGGGGTCGCGTCCCACGAGATCTGGGGAGCTGCCCGCGAAGAACTCGCCCGCCGGCAGCTCCAAGGTCTCCGCCGTGGCCACGCTCGGCACAGCCGCGTCGGGCGTCGTCGGCGCGGAAGCGTCCGCCGTGGGGTTCGCGCTCGGGGCGACCTCGGCTCGCGCGAGCCTGGGACCGACCGGCGCGACGGGACCCGGGGAGCAACCCACCAGGGCCGAGAGGCACGCCAGCATGAGCACGAGCGAACGCATGGGACGAACCTAGCGATCCGCTCCCGAGCGGGCAATTTTCCCGCAGCGAGGCCATCTCGCGTCCGTTCGGGAGGCGCGACGCGGGCCGTGGGGCGGTCGGCTCGAATTGTCCCAGCGAGGCGCTAGGGTGCGGCCGTCGGAGCGGCTCGGGTGGTCGCCGGTCGTCCCTTTGGGGGCGGCGGGAGGAAAGTCCGAGCTCCGCAGGGCAGGATGCCAGGTAACGCCTGGTGGGGGTGACCCCGAGGAAAGTGCAGCAGAGAGTAGACCGCCGCGCCGCTTTCGGGTCGCGCGGTAAGGGTGAAAGGGTGAGGTAAGAGCTCACCGGGTCGGCGGTAACGTCGACCGCATGGCAAACCCCATCTGGAGCAAGGCGGAATAGGGGAGCGTTTGAGGGCGGCCCGCCCGAGCTTCCGGGTTACGTCGCTCGAGACCCACGGTGACGTGGGTCCTAGATGAATGGCCACCACTCGCTCTCCGGCGACGGAAGCGAGAACAGAACTCGGCTTATGAGCCCTCCGACCACGGAGCCTCGCCCTCGGGCGGGGCTTCGCGCTATGGGCCGTCGATGGCGGCGTACACGCTCTCGCTTGACAGGCAGTGGCCCCTGCGCCGACCACGCGGAGGAGGCAAACATGGCGGCAATCGAGCATTTGGGTGAAGAGGATCTAGCGCGCGCCATCTCCTTGGTGGCCCAGACCATTCGCGAACTCGGTGTGGATCCCGACACGGCTCGAACGGACTCGCCGGACGGAAGCGCACGCTTCGTGCTCCGTCGTGGGTCCGTGCGCGTGGCCGTGCAGGTCTTGCCGCCGCGTGAAGGCGCGAGCCACGGATCCCTGCGGGTCGTCGCCCCTATCGTCGACTTGCCGGCGGAGTCGAGCCAGTTGCCCTTCTTGCGGCGTCTGCTCGAGGTGAACGCCCGCGAACTCGCGGGCGCGGCGTTCGGCATCGTCGCCGACGCCGTCGTGCTGGTGTCTGAGCGCAGCCTCGAGGACCTCGACGCCTCCGAGGTCCAGACCATGGTGCGCGTCGTCGGTGTCGCCGCGGACACGTGGGACGACGCTCTGGCCGACGAATTCGACGTCATCCGCGCCTCCGACCACGCCTGACCCGCGGCTCGAGCGCCGACGATCTAGTGGCCCGGGTCCGTGTCCGGCGGCACGGCCTGCGTGTCCACGTGGGTGGCGCTCGACGGGAGTTCCGAGCTTCCGCTGGCGTTCACGTCGGCGTCGACGAACGCAGGGTTGGTGTCTGGCGGCGCGGCGAAGGCGCTTGAGTGCGTCTCTGGATGGGGTAGGGCTTCGATCTCGCCGGACGAAGTGGTCGGGACGCGGGCCAGCGACGACGGCACTTCGATCAACCCGGTCGGTTCCGCCTCGAACGCCTCGTCCCAGGCGTCGTAGCTCTGGGAGCCAGGCATCAGCATCTCGTACACCTCGGCGATGCGTCGTCGGCGGGCGCTTCCGCTGTAGCGCCAGCGCGCTCGCTCGTAGGCCGCATCCATCACGCTCCCGCTGAGCTCGGGATCGTCGAGTAGACGGCGGATTCCATCCGCCAAGGACACGTCGTCTGCGGGCTCGTAGAGCACGCCCTCCTCGCCGTCGTGCACGAAGTCGGAGATGCCGGGCACACCTGCCACGACGACCGGCCGGCGACAGGCCATGTACTCGAGCAAGGGCTCTGGCAGGTCCCCGTGCTGCCGAAAGCGAGGTGCCGCGGCGGCCGTGACCAGCCCCACGTCGGCGCCCGCGATCAGAGCCGGGATATGGACGGCGAGGGGGTCGGCGCGCACCTGAACGACGTCTTCGAGACCGAACGCTCGCACCACGCGACGCAGGCTGTCTCGTGCTTCGTGGCGTTCCTCGCCCGCGAAGAGCGCCCTCACCGGACGCTCCTGCGACAGCATTCGTACGGCGCCCAGGGCGGTGGCGAGATCGCGATCCGCGGAGAATTTCCCCAGATAGAGCAGCCGCGCCACCTCGTCGGGGTAGGACGGCCACCAGTCGAAGGCGTTGACGTCCACACCGGGGTGCACGACCGCGACCTTGCCCCCATGGCCACTTTCGCCGAGCGCTCGGGCGCCGGCCTCCGTGGGCACGAGGATCAGGTCCGCGGCGTCCAGGCAGCGCTCGTGCAACTCGGCCCACAGCCGCTCGGCGTCCACGCTCTCGGCCTCGTCTGGATAGGTCGCGACCTCGTACACGAAGCGAGAGTCCATCCCGCTCCGGCGCTCGGCCACCACGGCGCCCGAGAAGGGCCCGCGCACGTGCACGACGTCATAGGCTTGGGCCTCGAGCTGTCGGCCCACTGCGCGCCCGAAGGCTTGGTGCCGTTCCAGGGGCGTGCCCGTGACCCGGACACGAAAGAGGCGCGCCTCGTGCAAGCGACTCTGATGGGCGAGGGCCTCGGTCTTGAGCGTGACCATGTCCATCTCGGCGCGCAACGCCGCGGCCATTCCGCTGACGGCGGAGGCATGGGGACCCGATCCGGGGACGGGCCCAAAGGCGGTGACGAGGACACGAATGCGAGAGGGTACGATGGTGGTGCTCCGGGGCGACGCGCTAGCGTACCCCGCGGGATTGTGCTTGCGTACCCCCGTCCGCCGCGATTAGAAGGAGTCACTCAATTTCCCCCGGTATCCCAAGGGAGGCCCAGGCGTGAACGAACTGGCAAAGTACCTCATCGACAACATCTACCTGGACTTCCAGGGCGGCATCACGCTCGAAGAGATGCGGGCGGCCCTGCGCAAGGACGACACCCGCGAGTCCCGCCACCTGCTCTCCAAGCTGATCGAAGACAAGGGCGTCGACGATCTGATGGTGACCATCGCCGATTGCCTGAAGGAGCACATCCGTTCCGGCATCAACGAAGATACCATCAAGGAGCAGTTGGTTACCTACGCCGAGTCCTGACGACGATGGAGCGAACTGGCATCAGGGTCTGCGCTCCGCCGGCTGGTCGCAGCGCGCGAGGGCGACGGCGAAGCCTCTTCTTCCGCCTCTCGGGTGGCTTGGGGGCGTTGTCCTTGAGCCTCGCGCTGTCCGCGCTGGGCTGTGGCTCCCACGATGAAGCGGCGGAACAACCCGCCCAGCCCGTGGTGCTGGCGCCGACCAATGGGTCCGGCGGCGATGGTGCGCGCATCGAGTCCCTCGACGCGGTGGACGTGTCGCGGCTCGAGGCTGCCGACCGCAGGCGCTGGGTCAGCCTGATCAACGACCTGCTCTCCCCCTGCGGGCAGCCGATCTCGGTCGCTCGATGCGCATCGAGTCCCGGCAGCTGCGGCCGCTGTGTGCCCGCCGCTCGCTATCTCGCTCGTCTCGCCAACGAAGGCTACGACACCAACGAGATCCGAGAACTCTACCGGCTTCGGTATGCCGACGACACCCGCGTGGAGCTCTCGTTGGACGGCGCGCCCATCCGCGGCGAGGCCATGGCGGCCGTGACCATCGTCGAGTTCAGCGATTTTCAGTGCCCTTATTGCGGAGCGGCGGAGCCCGTGTTGGCGCGCGTCCTGCGACAGTTCGAGGGGCGCATTCGCTTGGTCTTCAAGAACTACCCCCTCTCGGGTCACGAGCACGCCATGGAGGCCGCACGCGCCTCCTTCGCTGCCGACAACCAGGGGAAATTCTGGGAGATGCACAACATGCTCTTCGAGCGGCAGACCGCCCTCGAGACGGCCGACATCGACCGCTACGCCGGGGAGCTCGGGCTCGACATGGATCGCTTCCACGCCGACATCGCGTCCCCGGAGGTGCAAGCTCGCATCGACGCCGACAAGGCCGAGGGGCAACGCGTGGGCGTCGACAGCACGCCCACGCTGTTCATCGACGGGCGCCACTTCGAGGAGCCCCTCGAGGCGCTCTCCACGTATGTGCGTGAGGAACTCGACCAGTGAATCCCAGGCCGCCTGTCGCGTCCCAAGACTCGATGACCTCTCCCATCACACGCCGCCTCTCGCGTCACGCGCTCGTCCTGGGCGCCGCCCTCGTCTTGGGCTCGGTCGCCTTGCCCGCCTTCGCGCTCGAAGCGGGGTCGCGCGCGCCGGAGCTGGGCCTCCCGGATCTCGATGGCCACCCCCAGCGCATCGCCGACTATCGGGGCAAGGTCGTGCTCGTGGACTTCTGGGCGTCGTGGTGCGCGCCGTGTCGGGACGAGATGCCGGTGCTGGAGCGCCTCTACCAAACCCACCGGGCTGACGGGTTCGTGGTCCTCGGCGTCAGCCAGGACCGCGGGGTCGACAACATGCGCTCCTTCGTGGCGCGCACGCATGTCAGCTTCCCGCTGATCTTCGACGCCGGTCATCGCATCGCGGACCGCTACCACCCGTCGCGCATGCCCTCGTCCTACCTCATCGACCGCCACGGTGTGGTTCGCTACGTCCACGCGGGATACCGCGCCAGCGACGCGGCCCTCATCCAGCACGAGGTCGAGACCCTGCTGGCAGCGCACTAGCGCTGCTGTCTCGGTGAGCGCCTCCGCGTGCCCGGGCCTCCCCCGGCATGGCGCGACAGTGCGCGAGGAACAGTGCGCGAGGAACAGTGCGCGAGGAACAGTGCGCGAGGAACAGTGCGCTAGGACTTGGGCTTGTCGGGAGCGATGCGCGCCCGGAACAGGAATTCGGACGTCTGCTTGCCCACGTAGCTGAAGAGGTCGACGTCCTTCTCCGTGAAGCCGGGCTCGCGCTGGCGGTTGATCGTCTGGATCATGCCGAGCAGCCGGCCATGATGTTCGAGGGGCAGGTAGCACAGGTCGAGGATCTCCACGCCGACGCGTCCGTCGACGCCCGGATCGTAGCGTCCATCCTGGCGCGCATCCGCCACGCGCATGGGGCCGGTGTGGGCGTGGGCGGCGATCCCCATGATGCCCGCGTTGGCCGGGACCGCCTCGCCCTGGCGCTGCTCCGAGCCGGGACCGTGGACGGAGACGAATCGGAACTCGTCCGTGTTGATGTCGTAAAGGCAGCCGCTCACGGCCTCGCTCGGCACGAGCTCGAGCAGCAGCCGGGTGGTGAAGTCGAGCGCCTCGGCCGGTGAGGCCAAGAAGAGGAGATCCTGGCAAGCCTCGAAGGCCTGCGCGAGGCGGGCGTCGTGCTCGTCGGTGGCGGTGCGACCGCGTTGGCGCGGGGGCCGCTTGGGCGCCGTCGCTTGAACCGGAGCCTTCATCGGTGTGGCTACCCGAACCGGCGCGGCCGGCGCGCTGACAGGGCTCGGCGTGGGCGTGACCGGCCGCGCGGGCGCCGCGGGCTGCGCCGCCGCCTTCGCGCGCATCTGCTCGAGCGGGTAGGCGACCTGCGGCTCGCCACGCCAATCCTTCCACTCCAGGGTCACGATGGGAGGCTTCGCCGGCCGGCCCTGCCAGTCGTGATCGAAGGCCGCCAGGTTCACGAACTTACCCTGCGGCTCGTTCGCGAGGCCGACCTGGAGGTCGCCGAGACGAGCTCGAAGCATGGCCTCCGCGGCCGCCGGGCTGGTCCCCTCGCCCACGACGTACGTTCGCTCGCGGTAGCGCAGGGGGCTCTCCGTCGTCGGCTCCGCGTCGCGCGAAGAGTGCAGCTTGAAGGCATCCGCAGTGGGCGTGGGCCCGGCCACGGCTGGGGTCGGCGGCGCGGGCTGACTCGGCGATGGCGCGGGGATTGCCGCGGTCTCGGGCGCCGGTGCCGCGGGCGCCGCCTGCGCGGCCGCCGCATTCACCCCAGGGGGTGGTAGATTGGGAAGTTGCGAAGCGTCGACATAGGCCATGGTGCGACGCGCCGACTTGGACTTCTTCTTGCGCGGTGATGGACCTGACGGCGCTGGCGGCGCGGCCGCTGCGGGCGGCGGCGCGGCCGCAGCGGGTGGCGGTGCCGAGGCGACCGCGCGCGGTGGGGAGAACGGTGCGGGTGGCGGCGCGGAGGCGGCCGCCGGCGCGGTGGACGGTGGCGGTGCCGAGGGACGTCGCGGCACCTCGTCGACGGGAACCATGGGACCCGTGGGTCGTGGGGGCGCGAACGTTCGCGTCGTGTCAGGCGCGAGCGCGTAGCGCCGGCGCGTCACAGGATCGAGAATGGTCACCTTGCCGTCGGGCGCCACGGCGCAGCTCGAGCCCGGCGGAATGCCTCCAGGTTCGCCCAGCGCGCTTCGGCCGGCCGACAACGCAGCCATCCAATGCTCCGCCTCGACGCTGACCTCACTGTTGGAGTCGTCTCGCCCGAGGTCGCTCACTACGAGTCGCCAACGCTTGGTCGCCAATGTGGAAAGCCTCGCCTTGCCCCCTGAAACGGCGGGGGTGGCGTAGCCTACCCAGCCCACGGAGGCGGGGTCAAGGTATGGCCTAGGCGTTCTCCACGACCCCCTGACAAGAAGGTTGTCGTCGTCGATGTATGACTACTAACGTGCTGGAAAGACGGGAGAAAGCGGAAGCGCATGAGGGAACTTCGACGCTCGCGCCGGGAGCCTCGACGCGCGGTTGCGAGGAGGGATTCGGACGCGTACGCTCGCGGGCGCGGGGGCGGACCCGACGGGGTGAAGCATGTGGATCCTGGTGGTGGGGCCCACGGGCCGGACGAGCAGTGAGGATGGAGCTCGAGCCCAGCTCCGGCAGCTCGGTTGCCGCGTCGAGACTTCCGACCTCTGGGGCAGTCTGGGCTCCGACGATTGGGACCGAGATCCGCCGACGGTGGTCTTGCTCGAGGCGGTGGACGAGCTCGGCGCCGCGCGCGCGGCGCTGTCCTGGGTTCGCGCCACGCCCGCCCTGGCTGACGTTCCCTGCTTGTTGGCCACGAGCGTCACGGGTTTGGGTCGACTCGATCCGCGCGACGCCTTCGACGACTTCGTCCTCTTCCCCTACGTGCCGGCCGAACTCTATATCCGCATCCGTCGTCTGGAGTGGCGGGCCAGCGAGTTCTCGTCTGAGGAGTGCATCAAGATGGGGGATCTCTCCATCGATCTCGCCGCCCACGAGGTCGAGATCGCGGGTCGAGCCATCTCCCTCACCCAACAGGAGTTCGCGCTGCTGGCATTTCTCAGCGAGAACCGCGGTCGGGTGTGGAGCCGCGAACAGCTCCTGCGGCGCGTCTGGGGAGTCGACCATTACGCGGGTAGCCGCACCGTGGACGTGCATGTGCGACGCCTGCGCAAGAAGCTCGGCCATGCCGTCGACGGGCTCGAGACGATCCGTGGTCTCGGCTACAAGATGAGGGCACCTTGAGGCTCGCGCCGCTCGTGCTGAGTGTGGGAGACCCTGCGGGAATCGGGCCCGAGGTGGCGGTGAAGGCCGCGCTCGGCGAGCCCTCGCGCGCGGGCGTGGTCCTGATGGGCGATGGCGCGGATCTGCTGCGACGTTTGGGTGAGGGACATCGTCGCCTGCGATGGGATGAAGCCTGGCAGCTCGATGCGAACGAGGTGGCCGTCTTTCACGTGGACGATGTTTCGGACGCTGTCGTGCGTGCGCACGCGCCCACGGCGGCGGGAGGCCGGGCCC
>JAACVI010000586.1 GCA_009992505.1 Myxococcales bacterium | reverse complement strand
ACTGGAAGTTCTGCATCAGGTAGACGAAGCCCATGCCCGGCTGACCGACGAGGTAGCGCTTGGGGATGCGGCAGCCGTCGAAGAAGAGCTCGGCCGTGTCGCTGGACCAGTTGCCGGCCTTCTTCAGCTTCTTGCTGACCTCGAAGCCCTTGACGTCCGAGGGCAGGACGAAGACCGAGATGCCGTTGTGGCCTGCCTCGGGATCCGTCTTGGCCAGCAGCGTGACGAAGTCGCAGCGCGTGCCGTTGGTGATGTAGGTCTTGCTGCCGTCGATCACGTACTCGTCGCCGACCAGACGTGCGGTGGTCCGCAGGCCCGCGACGTCCGAGCCTGCGCCGGGCTCGCTCACGCCGAGCGCCGCGACCTTGTCGCCCTCGATAGCCGGGCGAAGGAACTCTTCCTTCAGCTCCCTGGAGCCGAGGTCGTTGAGCACCGGCGTGGCCATGTCGGCCTGGACGAGCAGCGCCATCACCACGCCCGCGGCGTTGCAGCGCGGGAGCTCTTCGGCCTTCACCATGCTCATCCAGAAATCGCCGCCGCCGCCGCCGAACTCTTCGGGATAGTGCGCGCCGATGATGCCGCGCTCACCCGCCTGCTTGAACACGGAGTTGGGGAAGAGCTCCGCCTCTTCCCACTCGTCGACGTGCGGTGCGAGCTCCTTCTCGGCGAAGTTGCGGACCTGCTGGCGGAAGAGCTGATGCTCCTCGGTGAACGGATTCATGCGTGGCCTCCTCGGCAGACGCCGGGTGAATGAGCGTTCATTTAGTAGTCCAAGCGCCTGCCGCTGACAAGAGCCGTGAGGTCTCCCGCGAAGTTTGCTGGAAGCTTTGCGGGAGCTCTTGCCGACAAAGCGCGACGATCACGGCTCGCGGGGCGAGATCCGTATCATCATGACTCGACTCGGATGCACCGCCGGGCGAGTTGGCTACGCCTTGATGGCGTATTTCTTCATCAGCTTGCGGAAGTATTTTCGGTCGATCTCCGCTTCGCGCGCGGCGTGGGAGATGTTGCCGTCGTTGCGACGCAGGAGGCTCTCGATGTACTCGCGCTCGAAGCTC
>JAACVI010000127.1 GCA_009992505.1 Myxococcales bacterium | reverse complement strand
TCGCCTCCGACGTGGCTCACAGATCGTCGAGCGCACGCTGCACGCTCGCCCCATGCGCTCTACGTCAGACCAACATGCCGGCCACACACGCGGTCATGCAGGCGGCGAGGGTGCCGCCGATCATCGCGCGTAGGCCGAGGCGTGCGAGGTCTCCGCGACGCTCAGGTGCCATGGCGGAGATGCCGCCGATCTGGATGCCGATGGAGCCGAAGTTGGCGAAGCCACACAGGGCGTAGCTCGCGATCACGGTCGCGCGATTGCTGAGCTCACCGCCTCGCGTCAGCGCCTCGCCCAGGTGCATGTAGGCGACGAATTCCGTGAGCACGAGCTTCTCGCCCAGCAGGCTCGCCACCTGAGTGCAGTCGTCGATGGGCACACCCATCAAGAAGGCGAGAGGCCAGAACAGGATGCCCAGGATGCCCTCGATCGACGGCGCGGCGTGGTGCGTGTGCATCACGGCGTCGTAGGCCACGACGGGCAGGCCGATCAGGTAGTTCATCAACGCCAGCAGCGCGAGGAAGACCAGCAACATCGCGCCCACGTTCAGCGCGAGCTTGAGGCCATCGGAGGCGCCTCGCGCGACCGCATCGATCAGGTTGGCGTCGAGCTTCTCGAGCGACTCTGCGGTGGCGCCCTCGGCCGTCTCCGAGCGCCCCGTCTCCGGCACCATCACCTTGGCGATCACCAGCGCCGCCGGCGCGCTCAGCACGCTGGCCGCGATCAGATGCCCGGCGATGTTGGGGAAGTGATCGTGGAGCATGCCGACGTAGGCCGCGAGCACGCCGCCCGCCACGGTCGCGAAGCCGCCCACCATCACCGCGTTCAGCTCCGAGACCGTCATGCGCGCGATGTAGGGACGCACCACCAGAGGCGCTTCCGTCTGGCCGACGAAGATGTTCGCCGCGGCGCTCAGGGACTCGGCGCCGCTCGTCTTCATCGTGCGTTGCATCAGCCAGGCGACCGCGCCGACCACGCGCTGCATCACGCCCAGGTGATAGAAGACGGCCATCAGCGCCGAGAAGAAGAGGATCGTCGGCAAGACGTTCAGCGCGAAGCTGAAGTGCTCCGTGGCGTAGTCGCCGAAGACGAACTCCGTGCCCCTCGCGGTGAACTCGAGCAGCTTCACCACGCCGTCGTTCAACACCCGGAAGAGCCAGAGCCCGGAGCTCGTGCGCAGCACCAAGAGGCCGAAGAATAGCTGCAAGCCCACGCCCCAGGCCACCACGCGCTTGGGGAACTGGCGACGATTGGTCGAGAAGAGCCAGGCTATGCCGATCATCGCGAACAGGCCCACGAAGCTCATGCCTCGCTGCCAGAGAGGGACGAACTCGTTCACGCGTCCGCGTACATTGCTTCGATTTCGTTCGCGAAGTGCGCGTAGACCTTGGCTCGTTTGACCTTCATGGTGGGCGTCAGCTCACCGCCCTCGATCGACAGCGGTCGCGGCAGCACGGCGAGCTTCTTCACCTGCTCCACGCGCGCGAGCGAGCCGTTGACCACGTCGCGGTGGGCGTCGAGCTCCGCCAGGAGTGCCGCGTTGTGGGCCAGCTTGGCCGGGTCTGCACCGTGCTCCTTCGCCCAGGCTGCCGAGGCCTCGGGGTCGAGGGAGATCACGGCCGTCAGGTACTTGCGGCGGTCGCCGATGAGGACGGCCTCACCCACCAAGGGGTGGTTCTTCAGCGCGGACTCGATGTTCTTGGGCGTCACGTTCTTGCCGCCCGCGGTGATCAGGATGTCCTTCTTGCGACCCGTGATGAAGAGCAGGTCGCCGCGGAATTCCCCGAGGTCGCCCGAGTGCAGCCAGCCCTCCTGCAGCGTCTCCGCCGTCGCCTCTTCCTCGCGGAAGTAGCCCAGGAAGACGTTCCTTCCCTTCACCAGGATCTCGCCGTCCTCGGCGATCTTCACCTCGACGCCAGGCAAGCGCGGTCCGACCGAACCGAAGCGGAAATTCTCGGGGCGGTTGAAGGTCGTCGGCCCCGTGTCCTCCGATTGGCCGTAGACCTCGAGCACGATGATGCCGATGGACGAGAGATCCTGGAGCACCTCGCGCGCGATGGGCGCCGCACCGCTCACGCAGATGCGCGCGCTCCCGAGACCGACGGCGTCGCGCACCTTCTGATGCACCAGACGATCGGCGACGCGCAGCGCCATGCCGCCGGGCGTCTTGCCCTGCTGTCGCGCCTCGGCCGCGAGCGTGCCCTGCTTGCGCGCGAAGTTGAGCAGGCGCTTCTTGATGCCCGTGGCAGCGCCGGCCTTGGTCAGGATGCCCGCGTGGAGCTTCTCCCAGATGCGCGGCACGCCGAAGAAGACCGTGGGCTGAACCTCCTTCAGGTCGTCGGCCACGTGTGCGATGGAGCGCGCGAAATAGACGGACGCGCCGCAGGTCGTGGGCACGTGGATCGTGAACATCTGCTCGGCGATGTGGGAGAGCGGAAGATACGAGAGCATGTGATCGGTGGGACCAGCGCCCACGATCTCCTCTGCGATCTTGGCCGTCCACGCCAGGTTGTCGTGACTAAGCATCACCCCCTTGGGTGGTCCGGTCGTGCCGCTGGTGTAGATCAAGGTGGCCAGACCCTGGGGCTCGAGCGCCTCGACGCGCTCCATCAGATCGCCCTCGGAGACGTCGTCGCCCTTGGCCAGGAAGGCCTCCCAGCTCAGCACGCGCTCGTGCTCGATGCGTGGCGCGCCGCTCATCAGGATCACGTGGCGCAGCGCGGGCAGCTCATCGAGCTTCTCCCGCACCTTCTCCCACTGGCACGCGTCTTCGACCAGGACGAAGGGCGCCTCGCTGTGCTTCACGATGTAGGCCACCTCGTCGGGCGAGGAGGTGGTGTAGATGCCCGCCGGCGCGCCGCCCGCGGCCATGGTGGCGAGATCGAAGGTCGTCCACTCGGGCCGGTTGAAGCCCAGGATGCAGGTGCGCTGTCCGGCCTCGAAGCCGAGCGCCATCAGCGCGCGACCGGCGCGAGAGACCTCGGCGCCGTACTCGGCGAAGCTCGTGGCATGCCAGACGCCGTCCCGGCGCACGTGGTAGGCCGGCGCGCGTGGACGGCGTTGGGCGAGGTCGAAGAGGCGAGCGGGGATGGTGGCGGGCAAGGTGAGACTCCAGTCAGGCGGAGTCTACCTGGGGCGCCTCTCCATGAAACCCCCCATCATCGGCGGGCGGTGGGCGTCGCGGCGTGGTCCGCCGCGGGTGCGGCTTCGGGCGCTGCGTGAGTCTGCTCGGGCGCTGCGGGGGCCGCCACGGGTGGAGGGCCATCGCTCTTCAAGATGTGCTCGGAATCGCCCAGGAACTCGAAGTGCATGGTGTCCTGCAGCGCGTCGTGGCCGAGCCAGTAGAAGCCGAAGCGCTCGAAGACGTGGACCCAGCAAGCTGGCATGGCCATGCGCTCGTAGATCGACTCGACCTCGCGCTGGCAGAGCGGGTGATCGCCCCACTGCGCGACGCACATGCAGCAGGTGTTCTCCGTCGGATCCACGTCCACGGCGATTCCATAGACGTGATTGGAGACCTCACCGTTGTGGTAGGTGTTGCGCGTGCGCAGCCCCGAGAGTCGACGGGGTTGGTAGCCCGTGCTCGCGCACTCGGTGCGCAGCTGCTCCTCGACGCACGCCAGGGCCGGAAGGAGCTGCGCGTTCACCTGGATCGGCAGATCCATGAAGCGCGTGCGGGTGGCGTTGTCGCTCGGCGTGTGCGCGTTCCACTCGTGACGACCGAAGCCCTCGAAGTAGCCGTAGTGCTCCGTGCGGTAACGGATCGCGCGCTCGGCGGCCTCGCGATGGGCCGCCTGCTCCTCGTCGCTCATGCGGAAGCGCAGCACGAAGTTCTCGCGGATCAGGAAGTCTTGCGGCGCCTGGTAGTTGCACGCGGTCTCGTTGGGCGGCGCGGGCGGCGCGTCGTTGGGCACGGGCGCGCGCCGCGGTCGGTGCGAAGGCTGGCTGGTCGCGTGGGGCGCTGGCATCGTGGCCAACGCCAGGGCGCCGAGGAGAGCAAGGAGGAGTGCGCGTCGCAGGTTCATGAGAGCCTCATAGCCGACGACGCGCGGCGGGCAACATTCAGGGGCTCAGCAGGAAGAAGTCCTCGTCGCTGCCGGACGTGCCGTCCGTGCCGCGACCGATGGGCGAGAAGCCTCCCGCGCCGCCGCGACCTGGGACACCGACTCGCTCCACCGTCACGCCTGGACGACTGGCCGCGATGAAGGCGCTGCCTGCCGCCGCCGAGCCCAGGACGACCGCCGCGTGCGTGCCACCACCGCAGCCACCACCGCCACCGCCGGCCGCGCCGCCGCGCCCGCCGTCGCCGCCGCGTCCGCCGGAGCGTGAGCACCAGAATTCCGCGCCCCCGCCCAGGCCGCCGCCGCCGCCCGCGCCGCCCGTGGCGCCGCCGCCGCCCGCGCCGCCCTCGCCGCCGCTGCTGGTGACGACTCGCACGTTCGTGAGCATCGGCCCCGCGCCCGACGCCGCGAGGCGCACGACCAGACCCGCCGAGACGCCGCCTCCCGTGCCGCCGTCGGCCCGTGGCGCGCCGCAGCCACCGCTGCCGCCACCGCCACCCGCGCCGCCCGCGTGATCCGCGCAGGTGCCGCTGGTTCCGCCGATCACGGCGTAGCCCGCGCCGGCCGTGCCGCCGCCACCGCCGCTCGCGTCCGCGCCGGCCGTGCCGCCGCCGCCGGACTCGGCGTGCAGCACACCGCGGCTGGCATCGAGGGCCGGTGGCGCCGCGCAGCCGAGGCCGCCGCTTCCGTCCGTACCGATCGCGCCGTCGCCGCCGGTTCCGCCGAGCCGTGGCAGCGTCGGGTTGTCGTCGCAGAAGTTGCAGACGCCGCGATCCGTGGGCGCCGCGTAGGTGAGCTCGCCCGCCTCGCCACCGCCAGCGCCACGTCCCGGGGTCGCCGCGGGGTTGGGCACGGCGACGCGCAGCACGGCGGCGAAGTCACACACGCCGCCGCTGGTGAAGTCCTCGCATCCGGCGTTGCCGCAGGGCGATCCGTTGGTGCAGCCGATGTCCGGGCACATGCCGTCGCCGCCATTGCCGCCCGACGCCAGGCCGGACGCGCACGTCTTCGCGCCGCCCACGCCGGCTCGCACGCGCGGGCAGGTCCCGAGGTCCAGCGCCGCGGATCCGTTGCCGCCCGAGACGCCGTCGAGCTCGGCCAACGAGCTGAACCCGATGTCCGCGAGGTGATCACTCGAGCCGAGTCCGCGCACGCCGTCGGCGCCGCGCCCGCTGACGATGGTCAGCTCGGCCAAGGTCACGTTCGCGTCGCAGCCGTCGAAGTAGACGCTGCTGGAGCCGTCGCCGGGGCGCGTCGCGTCGGAGCCGTCGATCTCGAAGCCCTCCACGCGCGTGGCGCCGTGTACGTCGTGGCAGGTCAACACGGGCGTGCCCGGTCGTGCGCCGCGATGCTCGAGCACCACGGGAAAGAGCGTCAGATCGCGGTCGCGAAAGTCGGGTCGATAGCCACCGAAGAGGCTCACGCCCGAGACCAGGTCGACGGCGCCGTCGTAGATGCCGCGGGCGACCAGCACGTCCTTGGCCGTCGCCTGTCCGCGCCTCAGCGCTGCCTGCACGTTCCGCATCGGGCGCGCCAGGGTGCCGGGGTTGGTGTCCGAGCCCGTCGTGGTGACGTAGATGAAGTCCGCCGTGTCGTCGGGCAATCCGTCGCAGTTGCTGTCGCCGCCGACCACGGGCGGTGGGCCGCTGCCGTCGAAGCGCTCGCACTCGCAGCCGTCGGCCAGGATGCCGTTGACGTCGACGAAGCCAGGCTCGCACACCCTGTCGCAGCGCACGCCGTCGACGCCGCTCGCATCGGGCTTGCACGTGGCCACCATGTTCGGGCCGGGAGGAGTGCAGGGTCGCGCGCAGGCGCCGCAGTGCAGCGGCGACACGTAGAGCCCGGCGTCGTCCCGGAAGTCTTCGTCGACCTGACCATCGCAGTTGTCGTCCTGAAGGTTGCAGCTCTCGCTCAGAGCGGGCGCGCAGGCGCTGAAGCCATCCGCCTCGCACACGCTCGTGCCAGCGCATTCGTGTCCGTCCATCGGGCTCGTCAGCAGGCAGCCTTGCTCGAGTCCGAGCGTCTCCTCCGTGCACGCGCACTCGCCCGTGGTGGGCACGCAGGCCGGCAGGTCCTCCGCGATATCGTCGCAGCGGTAGCCCGTCGGGCAGCCGCCGGTGCAGTCCATGCGGATGCAGCGGCGGTCTCCGGGCACGAGCTCGAGGCAGCGCGCGCTGGGATCGAGGCGCCCGCAGTCGGCGTCTTCCGTGCACGGCAGGCAGGCGGCCGGCGCGTCCGGCGCGCAGGAGCCATCGCCCGCGAGGTGGAAGCCCTCGGCGCAGGCGACGATGCGGCATCTCGCCGTGCCCGCGGCGTCGTCCGCGACGCACTGCGTCTCTGCGGCCGTGGGGAAGATCTCCGGGCAGGAGACGCCGCACACGCCGCAGTTCTGCAGATCGACGTAGACCCCCGCGTCGTCGCGGAAGTCCTCGTCGACCAGGTGGTTGCAGTTCTGGTCGAGGTAGTCGCAGACCTCGGGGTCTTCGCACAGGTGCGAGTCGTAGCAGCCGGGCAGCGTGGCGATGGCGAAGCACGCCATCAGGACGCCGAGGATCCCTCGTTCAGCGGACGATGACATCGATGGCTCCTCCCGCCGCGCCGCGGCCTCCGGGGGCGCCGCCGGCCCCGCCTTCGCCCGCGCGCCCGCCCGTACCAAGCAAGAACGTGTTGCCCGTGCGCCATGCGCCTACGCCCGCGGGTTCGGTCGTGCCCACGCCCGTCAGCCAGATGCCGGTCGTCGCGCCCCCGCAGCCACCGCCGCCGCCGCCGCCGGCCCCGCCTTTGCCACCGAGGCCGCCGCGGCCACCAGGGAAGGGCGCCGAGAGCGTCGGCGTCGTGCGCGCGGTGCGAGGCAAGGCCCCGCCGAGACCGCCCGCGCCACCGAGGCCTCCGTCTCCCCCGGCTCCTCCGTCCCCGCCGCGACCCCCGTCGCCGGGCGAGAGGCGCAGACCGCTGAAGCTCGGCAGGGCCGTGGGCGTCGACGTGTAGCGGACCATCAGCGCCACGGCGGGTCCGCCGGCCGTGCCGGGCTGCCCGCCGCGACCGCCGCAGCCTCCCGCGCCGCCACCGCCGCCGCCGCCACCGAGGCCGTCGGGGAACTCGCACACGGAGCTCATCCACTGCATCTCGACGCCGCCGCCGGCGCCGCCGCCACCGCCGCCCGAGCCGGGTGCTGCGTTGGTGCCGCCCGTGGCCACGTCTGGCGTCCACACTTCGCCCATGAAGCGTCCGAAGGCTTCGGCGCAGCCGGCGCCCGCGCGTCCGGGAGATCCATCCCGACCGGGCTCGCCCGAGGCGGGACCACTGAAGGTCGTGGGCACGGTGAAGTCCGCGAGTCCGCAGCAGACGGCGGTGGAGCAGGGTGGACCCACGATGGGACCGGTGGAGTCCTGGCCTGCGCGTCCGCCGCCGCCGCCGGCCACGTCCCCCGCGCGCATGCCCGGCTGACCGTTGCCCTGGAACGCGGCGAAGCTGGGGCAGCTCGCGTCGCCTCCGCGCCCTCCGCTGGTGTCGACGCCGAGGCAGGTGTTCGCGCCGCCGACGCCGCCGTGGTCGATGTTGTCGGGGCCGCGCGTGCAGGTGTGGCTCGCGCTCTCGTTCGCCCCTCGGGGCACGTCGCCCGGTGCGCCGGTCACGCTCGGGGCGGTCCCCGTGCGGCCGTCGGCGCCCGTCGTACCCGCTCCGGCGGCGCCCGCGCGAATGCCCATCTGTCGCAGCGAGAGCGCCGGACCCGGATCGCGAAGCAAGGCTCCGAAGGTCGCGGTCGAGGGCTCCGTCGCGTCGCGCCCGATCAGATCGAGCCACTCCACGACCGTGGGCGTGAGCCCCACGTGGTCGGCCACCAAGGCGGCGCCCGAGGGTGCGGCCGTGTCCGCGGGTGCGCGCACGTCGACGCGGAAGCCGCTCGGGTCGAGGGCGAGGAAGTCGGGGCGGTAGCCGCCGTGCAGCTTCACGCCGTCAGGCAAGTGGAGTGTCTCCGTGTAGGTGCCCGAAGCCACGAAGACGTGGGGCCGCGGCGTCGCGCTGGTCAGCGATTCGGCGGCGCGACGCAGCGCCTCGTCGATGTTGGCCAGGGGTCGCGTCGGCGATCCGGGGCCGGCGTCGTCTCCGCTCGTCGCCACGTAGAAGCTCCCGATCACGATGCCGTCGGCGCCGTCACAGTTCACGTCGAGGTCCTGGCCCACGGCCCCGACCGGACCGGGCACGTCATCCAGGGAGGTGAGCCGACATTCGCACCCCGTGGCGATGTCTCGATCCGCGTCGATGCGGTCGCCCGGTTGTAGACCGTCGGCCGCGTCGGGACAGGCGAGCACGCAGCTCGGCGCGAAGGGATCGCCGCCGCAGACGAGATCACCCTCCGGGATGGTGCTCTCCGTGCAGTCCACGCCGCACTCGCCGCAGTGGTGCACGTCGAGCAGGTAGGCGCCACGCGCGTCGGCGAAGCCTTCGTCGACCTGCCCGTCGCAGTTGTTGTCGACGTGATCGCAGACCTCGGTCGAGGCCGCGCACTCTGCCAGGACGCCCGCCTCGCAGCGCGAGCTGCCCACGCACAGCGCGCCCGTGGGATCCGTCAGCGCGCAGGCCAAGGTGAAGGCGTCTCCCGGGCCGCAGGAGCAACTCCCGCCCGCAGGCACGCAGCCGACGGCGTCGCAGGTGTAGCCCGTCGGGCAGCTGCTGGCGCAGCTCGCCGCACAGCGCTGCTCGCCGCCGATGGAGACGCATTGGTCGCCCGGGACGTCGCCGCAGTCGGCGTCGCTCACGCAGGGCAGGCAGAGGTGATCGTAGGGGTCGACGCAGCGGCCGCCGTTCGAGATGGCGAAGCCCGCCTCGCAGGCCACGTCGACGCAGGTCGGCGTCTCGTCCAGCACGGCGCAGGCGGTGCCCAGGGCATGCGCGCTCGGTGCGCAGGCGTGTCCGCAGCCAGCGCAGTGGGCGGAAGCGATGTAGCGGCCGGCGTCGTCCCGGAAGTCCTCGTCCACGGCGGTGTCGAGGTCGTCGTCCAGGCCGTTGCAGACCTCCGGCGTCGGCACCGGCAGGATGGGCGCGGAAGAGTCGATGTCCACGCCCAGGGGCGTGCGCCCGCCGCAGGCCGTGATCGGCGTCAGCAGCAGGCCAATTCCCGCCGAGACGAGCAAGCGAGCCGCGAGTGAATGGCCACACATGGGGCGGAGCATACTCCCAGGATGCGCCGCGCACCCATGACGTTCAGATGCGCGGATCAGTGGGACCTCGCCGACGCAAAACGTTCGAAGTCGGCGGGCATGGCCTGTCGCACGTAGTGGACGAGCGCCTCACGCATGGCGAGCTTGCTGCCTGCGAAGGCGCTGCGTGGATGAGCGCCCAGGCGCTTGGCGGCCTCGCACGCCTCTCCGAACAAGGCGTCGGGCGAGACGACGCGGTCGAGGAAGCCGACCTGCTTGGCCCAGTCGGGCGAGTCCACGCGCGCGCCGAGCACGACCTCGGTGTGATGCCGTGGATCGATGTGGCTGCGCACCAGCTCCCGGCCGAGGACGGGCAGCGTCATGCCGATGGCGACCTCGTTCAGGCCGATCTTGAAATCACCCTGCGCGCAGATGCGCTCGTCGCAGACCAGCAGCAAGAGCGCGCCTCCGGCCAGCGCGTGTCCGGTGCACGCCGCGACGATCGGCAGCGGGTGCAGGTACATGCTCAGGAACATGTCCGCGCCGGCGCTGACCAGACCGATCGCCTGCTCCGGTCCCTGGGTCATGATCCGGAGGTCGAAGCCCGCGCAGAAGCGCCCGGGGCGTCCCGCGAGGATCACGGCCTTGGCCTCCTTGGCCGCGCGGTCGAAGGCGGCGGAGAGCTCGTCGATCATCTGCGGGCCGAGGGCGTTCGCCTTGCCGTCGTCCATGTCGATGTGGGCGATCTCGTCGATCAGATCGTAGCCGACGTAGGCTTCAGACATGCGTACTCCCGTGGGGCTTTGCTGGTGTTTCGGATGACGACCGGGGGGCCGTCGCTCAGGCGCGCAGCCTACGCCGAAGCACGTCCGAAGTGTAAGGGACCTGCGCAATCTAGGCTGGATCCGCTGGATCCCGTGGTGCACAGTGCTTCACCCCCTGGGAGGATGTGGACATGACAGAAGTAACGACAGCTCGGTTCCTATTGCTCGCTCCTGACAAGCAGGTTCGAGAGACATGGCAGGCTCGATTGGAGCCTTTTGGTAGCGTGCGCGTGACGCGCACGGCCGAGTCGGCACGACGCGAAGTGGATCGCGCCCGTGCCGGATACACCGCGCTCGTAGTCGAAGTGGACGTCGACACGCGAGAGGTGCAGCGGCTGATTCAGGCGATGCGGAAGCAGGCACCGGAAGCTCCGATTCTGCTGGTCACGGAGGAGCCGGCACGCGGCGAGAAGTTGCTCGCGTCGTCGGCAGTGCGGATGGCCATGCGTGGCGCGGCCTTCGAGGAGACCCGCTACTTCATCGGTGCGGCGGTCGCCTTGGCACAGACCGAGAACCCGGCCATCGCGCAGGCGGTGGAGGGCCTAGCGCGCAACCACGAGATGACCGTGAAGCAGATGCAGCTCACGGCCCTCTCGACCACGGACATCGGCCGCGACGCGTTGATCGACGGCCTCGGTGTCTCGCACAACACGGTGAAGACGCGCATCCGCCATCTGCTGCGGATGCACGAGGTCGAGACCCTCGACGGTCTCGGCAAGCGCGTCCTCCGGGACGCCCTCGCGCGCGCTTGAGCCGGGGGGCGCCTTCTCGTCAGTGTCTTGGAAGGACCGTGCGGGAAGGTGTCCGTCGTCGAATCGGGTTCGAGCCACACGCGCTCGTGCGTGGACGCTACTGTGCGTGGACGCTACTGTGCGTGGACGCTACTGTGCGCTGAACACGCGGTTTCGGCCCGTGGTCTTGGCTTGGTAGAGCGCCGCATCGGCGCCCGCGAGCAGGGCCGTGGCGTCCTCGTAGTGGGAACTCGGACTCAGGGTCGAGATGCCTATGCTGATGGTGACGCTGAGCGACCGATCGCCGACCGGCGCGCTCACGCGCTCGACCGTGCGCCTCAGGCGCTCGCCGAAGATGCTGGCGTTCCGCGCGTCGATGCCCCGTGCGATGATGCAGAACTCTTCGCCGCCGTAACGAGCCAGGACGTCCTCCGTGCGCACCAGGCGCCCGACGCTGGCGGCCAGGACCTTCAGCACCGCGTCACCCGCCTGATGGCCGAAGGTGTCGTTCACGTGCTTGAAGTGGTCCACGTCGAGCATGAGCAGTGAGAGAGTCGCCTGGTGGCGTAGGGCGAAGGCGACCTCTTCGCTCAGGCGCTTGTCCAGGTAGCGCCGGTTGTAGACGTGGGTGAGCCCGTCGCGGATCGTGGACTGGTAGAGTCGCAGGCTCGCTTCCTGCCCGGTGGCGTCCTGGATCTGGGCGCTGAGCACGACGGTCGGTCCGAAGGCCACGCGGCCTCCATCCGGAATCAGCGTGGCGCTGGTGACGGGGGCTCCGTCGACCCAGGAGCCGTTGGTGCTGCCGAGATCCTGCAAGTAGAAGGCGTCGCCCATGCGGAAGATACGGGCGTGGCTGCGGCTCAGCCCCGGATCGTCCAGGCGCACGTCCGCGTCCTCGCCGCGTCCCACGATCACGCCCACCGGATCGATGGCGATGATGCGGCCGACGTTCGGTCCCACGAGCACGCTCAGGGTGCAGCGGTCCCGTGGGCTCGTCGGTTGGGGCCGCACCTCCGTCAGGCTCTCACGCGTCATGATGCGCGTGGTGCTGTCTTCCTCGCGGACGGAAGGCGGGTCCCGATGTGGTGTGGAAGATTGGCTCACGAGAGTTGCCGGCGATCGGCTGCGCGCCCTCGGAGAATCGAGGGCTCCACCCGGATCAACGGCCTCGGCGACCGAAGGTTTAGCCCCGGTCCCATTTGCGGCACCCCGCCACCCGGCTGCTATGGTTGCGACGTGTCCGCGTTGACGCAGGATATCATCACCTCCCGGCTCCGGCTATGGCTTCCCGGGAGCCTCGAGGCCTCGGCGGTGCTGCGCTACTTCGAGCACAACCGTGACCACCTCGAGCCGTGGGAGCCCGTGCGCCCGACCGATTTCTACACCCTCGGGTTCTGGCAGAAGCGCCTGGTCGAGAATCGCCAGGACGCCGAGCTCGGTCGCTCCCTGCGCTACTTCCTGCAGCTCGTGGGCGATGCTCCGCCTGCCGTCGTCGGCGCGGTCAACTTCACCAACGTGATTCGAGGCGCCTTCTGTGCGTGCCATCTCGGCTACGGTCTCGCGCGGGCAGAGCAGGGCCAGGGCCTGATGCGTGAAGCTCTGACGGCGGCGCTGCCAGAGGTCGCGGCACGCCTCTCCTTGCACCGCGTGATGGCCAACTACCAACCCCAGAACGAGCGCAGCGGGCGCCTGCTGGAACAGCTCGGCTTCGTGCGCGAGGGCTACGCCAAGGACTACCTCTTCATCGACGGCAGCTGGCGCGACCACGTGCTCACGGCGCGCGTCTTTCCGATCTGAATCGAGCTAGAGGGCCAGCGCGTCGAGGGCCACGCCCAGCTCCCCGACGGCGTGGGCGTCACCGCCTTCGCGTGCCACGTCGATGCCTCGTCGGTAGCGCTCGGCGGCGCCCTCGGGTCGTCCCAGGCTCTCCTCGATCTGCCCGGCCATCAGGTAGCTCGGGACGTAGCCCGGGAAGCGCTCCATGACCCCGTCGAGCGCCGCCGAAGCGTCCTCGAGGCGCTCCAGGCTGCGCAGCTCCAGCGCCCTCGCGTAGTGCACGAAGGGGTCGGCGGAGCCCTTGGCGATCATGTCGTCCAGGAGCTCGAGGCGCTTACTCAAGCACGCCATCCGATTCGAGCACACCGAGGAAGGGCACGTTGCGGTACTTCTGCGCGAAGTCGAGGCCGTAGCCCACGACGAAGACGTCTTCGATGGTGAAGCCGAGGTAGTCGATGTCGACGTGCACCTTCGTGCGCGCGGGCTTGTGCAAGAGCGAGGCGAGCTTCACGGACTTGGGGCCGCGCGTCGCCAGGTTCTTGAACAGGTAGTCCATGGTCAGGCCGGTATCGACGATGTCCTCGATCACGATCAGGTGCTTGCCCGCGACGGGCTTGCTGAGGTCGGTGGTGATCTCCACCACGCCGCTCGACTGCACGCCGTCGCCGTAGCTGCGCAGCCCGAGGAAATCCATGGTCACGGGCAGATCGATGGCGCGCGCCAGATCCGCGCCGAAGACGAAGCTGCCCTTCAGCACGATCACGAGCACGACCTCTTCGCCCGCGTAGTCGCGGCTGATCTCTTGGCCCATCTCGCGCACGCGGGCGGCGATGGTCTCGGCGTCGAGCAGGGGCTGAATCTGAGGCATCGCTGCGGATAACGACCCGCGCGCGTCGGTGTCAAGCGTCGTCAGGTGCCGAGCATGCGCAGCAGGCCAGAAGCTGCGCCAAGGGCGTCGTGGAAGGCTCCGGGCAGGCGTCCCACGAGGATCGCGAGGCCGAGCAACGCCGCCGCCAGGCCGACGCCAGCGCGCAGCGGCATGCCGGCGAAGAACACGGGGACCTGCGGCGCCGCGCGTGCGACCAGCCCGAGCGCCAGCTCGACCAGCACCAGGGCAGCGGCGGCCGGCGCGGCCAGGGCGACGGCGAAGGCCAGGGCGTCCCCCGTGAGACGCGCGCCACCGAGCACGGCCTGACCGAGCCCGTGCACCGCCACGGGCGCACCCACGGGCGCGCTCGACAAGCCCTCGACGAAGGCCTCGAGCGCCAGGCGATGCCCGCCCAGAGCCAGGAAGATCACCACGCCCAGCAAGAGGTAGAGGTTTCCCAGAGGGCTCGTGCGCTCACCCGTGGGCGGAGCCAGGACCTCGGCCAGGGAAGCGCCCCGCCACGTGTCGATGAGGTGGCCTGCCCAATCCAGGGCCCAGAAGGGCAGGGCCGCGGCCACGGCGAAGAGCGCGCCCGTAGCGAGCTCCCGTACGACCGCCACGCCGAAGGGGAACACGCCGCCGGGCAGGTCGTGGGCGGAGGCCGCCGCGAGCGGTGCCAGCGCCGCCGTCAGCGCCAGCATGGTGGCGGACCGCACCAGCACGGGCGCGTCCCGCAGCGCGATCCAGGGCGCCAAGAATCCCAGGGGCGCCACCCGCGCGAGCACCAGCGCGTAGAGCGTCAGCGTCTGCCATAGAACCGCCTCGCCTCCGAGCCTCTCGAGGAGCGTCTGCATCGCGCCCGCTCAGTGCACGAGCTGCGGGATGGCGTGCCAGAGGCTGCTGGTGAAGCGCAGGAGCTCACCGCCCATGAAGCCGCCACCGATGGCCAAGGCCGCGGCGACGGCGACGAGCTTCGGCACGAAGGAGAGGGTCTGCTCCTGCACCTGCGTCACGGCTTGCAGGAGCCCGATGGCGAAGCCGACGATCAAGCTCACGCCCAGGGCGGGCGCGGAGATCAGCAGGACGAGGTAGAGCGTCTCGGTGGTCAGGCGGGTCAGGTCTGCTGCGTTCACGGGTCGGACTCCGGCTAGTTACCGCTGGAGAAGACCACGGGGAACGCCGTCTGACCACCATCGGCGGAGGCCGGGAAGCGCCAGTGGCGCACGGAGGTCTCGAGGCAACTCCCGAGCCCGCCGAAGTCGCTGCCGTTGGCGCTGGCGGCGGTGACGTGGCCTGCGGAGGAGACGGTCAGCGCCACGTCCATGCGCACCGACGGAGGATCCGTGCGCCCGCGGATCGCGCGATCGTAGCAGCGCTGCAAGGCGGGCCGGTTCTGCGTCACGACCCTTCGGACCTGGGCCGCGTCCAGGGGGCCGTGGGCGGTCGCCCCGCTGGTGTTGGTGTCGGCCACGCGCAGGGTGGTCGGTGCGACGTCGGAAGATCCACCGAAGCGATCCACGAGCGCCTGCTCCTCGGCCGTGAGCTGCTTGGTGGTGTGGGTCGCGCCCGTGCTGCCCGTGTTCTTGCGCGCGGCGGTCGCGCCCTCGCTGGGGGTTCGACCGGTCTCGGTGTCGGGTGTCGCGGGCTCGGGGTTGTCGAGCGCTGCCACGGCCGTGTTCGGATCCGGCGTCGGGTCCAGATCGAGCGCCGGCTGTTGCGGCGTCTCCGGTTGCGTGGGCGCCGGGTCGGCCGTCGCGATGGGCTGCGGGGGACTGGCCGCCATCTTGGTCGCCACCATGATCGCCAGGGTCACACCAAAGGCCAGCGCGCCCACGATGCCGATCCAGGCAGTGGGCGGGATGCCTGGGCCTCGTCGGGCATAGACCGCGTCCGAACCCGGCGGCACACTGAAGTTGTTCGCTGCGGAGAGCGGGGCTGCGGAGAGCGGGGCTGCGGAGAGCGGGGCTGCGGAGAGCGGGGCTGCGGAGAGCGGGGCTGCGGACGGCCCAGCCACGGGTGTCGCGACCGGGATGGGCGCCGGGGCGGGGGGAGCCATCATGGCCGCGAACTCGGGTGCCTGCGCGATCTGGGTCGACTCTTCGTTGAAGTCGTCGGGCGACGCGGCCGGCGCGGCGCCGAGCCGACCTCCGATCGGGATCACGTTCGAGCGCGAAGGCGGGGGCACCGGTCGCGGCGCTGGGCGGGGCGGAGGCGCGGGCACGCGACGCTGGCGCAACAGCGCGAGCAGCGCGGGGATCTCGCGCACGGGGCGCCAGTCGTCCAGACCCTCGCGCCAGGCGAGCGTCTCCTCGGTCACCGCGCCCGTGCCGACCTTGCGCGCGATCTCGTCGCGGTGGATCGGGCCCACGGGCACGTCGTTGATGGCGACGAACCACTCCTCTTGCACCGGCGGGCGCGAGGGCTGGCGCTCGTCCGCCACGTGCTGTCGGAAGCCCGCGCCTAGCGCCGAGCCCTTGGCCTGTGCCGAGCCTCCCGCATGAGCGCTCGGGCGTGGTGCCGGTTCGCCCTGACCTCGCCCCGGCGCCGGTCCCACGCTGGAGCCACCCTTCGAGCGTGTGGGCCGCTCCACGCTGGACGAGCCGGCCACGCTCGCCGGTCCTCGCAGCGGCTTGCCCTGGGCGATCGATTGGCTGCTCGCGCCCTCGCCGCGGATGATGATGTCGTTCTTGCAGCGCCGGCAGGTCATGCGCAGCGTGCGCCCAGCGACCTTTTCGTCGGGGATCTGATACTTGGCCTTGCAGTGGTCGCAGAGGAACTTCATCGCCGTGTCTCGCCCCAGCGCGAGCCCGTGGCGCAGTCCCCGGGTCGAGTGAGCGTGGATCGAGTGATCATGGGTCGAGTGATCATGCGGGCTGCACACCCGTCCGTCGAGGCCGCAACATGCGCAGCGGTCTCTCGGATGAGTTGCGGCGCGGCGCTGGGCATTCGGTCCATGACCATCAGAGCAAGCTCATGAGATGATCTTTGATCCCCTGGCGCGTCGCCTGATCCGGCGCGGCTCCCAGCGCCCGCTCCCACAGCTCCGTGGCTTTGTGTTTGAAGCCGGCGCGCTGGTAGAGCACGGCCAGATTCTTCAGCGCGGAGAAATGCCGAGGCGAGAGGTCGACGGCGGTCTCGAGCTCGTGGATGGCCTCGAAGACGTTGTCCGTGCGGCCGGTCAAGAGACCCAGGTGGTAGTGAAGGGAGAAGGCCAAGGGGTCGATGGAGAGCCCGCGCTTCAGCTCGGCGATGGCGCCCTCGAGGTCCCCGTCGCGGTAGGCCGTCATGCCGGACTCGAGCGCGGCGCTCGCCTCTTCGGTCAGGCGCTCGTCGTGCTCCGCCGTCTCCACCTTCGCGCCCTCGAGGGCCGCGGCGACCAGGCTCAAGATGTCGCCGATCTTGAAGGGCTTCTCCAGGAAGGCCTCGACGCCGTAGGAGCTCTTGAGATCCTCGGCCACGCGCCAGCCGCGGTAGATCGCGCTGACCATGATGATGGGGATGTGGCCATAGCGCTTGGAGCCCTTGATACGCCGGCAGATGTCGAAGCCGTGCACCTCGGGCAGCATGGCGTCGAGCAGGATCACGTCGGGCATGTCGTCTCGCACGCGCTCGAGCGCCTCGAGGCCCTTGGTGGCTTGCACCACCTCGTAGCCCTTCTGCTCCAGCACGCGCGCCAGCATCTTGCGGATGTCGTCCTCGTCGTCGACCACGAGCACACGCGGGCGCTCGCGCTCACGCTTGCTGACCTGGGACGGGCGCTCGGCTGCACCTCCCGCGCGCCGATCGAGGAGATCCTCGATCCCGAGCTCGTCTCCCACGACGGCGTGGTCGCCCGACGCGATCACCGCGGCCTGGGAGCCAGGGCGTGGCTCGGGCGGCTCGCTCAGGGCGGCCGAGTTCGAGGCAGCGGCGCCGGCCTGCCCAGCGAGATCGGCAGAGAGCCCGAGCGACGTCAGGTACTCGGCCGAGACGTGGGCGCCGATGTAGTACTCCTCGCCTGCTTCGGCGAGACCGTAGGCCTTGTCGATCACGCGCGAGAGCGCCTCGTGCAACGCCACGTAGGGGAAGACGCGCCGACCGGTCACGAACTCGATCTCGTCCACGGCGCGGCGGTCGCCCGGATCGGCCATGGCCAAGAAGACGCGGTCGTCCTTGACCAGGATGGGCAAGATCAGATGCTGCCGCGCGATCTCCGCGGGGATGATCTCCAAGTTGCACAGCGGGATGACGACCTGCGCCAGGTCGATGCCCGGCAGGCCGTGCTGTTCGCTGAGCGCCTTGAGCAGGTCCACGTCGGCCACTTGACCGACTCGACTGGCCGTCGAGGCCAAACGCTCGCCCGGATGACCGCGCTGTTCGGTCAGCAGGCCATTCAGCTCGTCTTGGGTGACGAGCTTTTGCTGGAGCATGATCCTGCCCAGCTGTGTTTTTTCGCCCGGGCCTTTGCTCATCTGCCGCGTCCGCTCGGACTCCGAGGG
>JAACVI010000126.1 GCA_009992505.1 Myxococcales bacterium | reverse complement strand
AAATCAACAAATCCTTCCAGCCCGGGAGCCGCCGCATTTCCGAGGTTTATGCCCCTCTCTCCCAACGTGTCAGGACGTCAGGGTCCCCCTCGGACATGCCGCGTGTCGCGCGAAGGCGCACCGATGCCCGGAGGTCGCCATCGGCAAGCCCCGCACCGACAGAACCGACGGTGCCGCTGCAGTTGAGCCCCTTGCCCATGAGCGTGAGGACGATGCCCAGGATCCACATGGAGAACATGCCGCCCAGCGTCGCGATGATCAGGACCTTTTGTAGCCGCTTCATTCGGGCTGCGGCCCGGTCGTTCGCGGGCACCTGCCATCGGTTCAGACCGACGCCGAGGAACGTCGGTTCGGAGTGCACCTTCTTGACTCGGTACCAGACGACGAGGGTCCTCACCCACACGGGCAGGAGGACGAACACCGCAGCCGCGGCGAAGCAGATCATCCAGGGATCGACCAAGGCGATGACCGCACTACCTGGCATGGGCACCGCAGACGGTGAGCCGCAGCGAATGACGCACGGCGACGCCCTGACCCTTCGCGATCTGCCTCCGGCCGACGAAGAACCAGCCGCGCCATCAAGCAAGCCAGGCGCAGAGTAGGGCGCAAGAACCGGCCCGCGGCTCGGCACGGAGTCGCGAGCGCCTCCGTGCGCGCAGTCGCGCCTGCTGGTCGGCGTCACCCGGTCGTGCCCGCGCGGGAGGCCATTGCCGCGGACGCGCCGAGCCCGCATGCTCGGGCGCATGGACGACTTCGTGTTGCAGGAGCCCCACGCGGGCGTGGGTGGAGAGCACGTGATCGACGTTCGGGTGCCGCCCGAATTGAAGACGCTGAATGGGCACTTCCCCGGAGATCCGATCGTGCCCGGCGTGTCTCAGGTGCTGCTGGTGGAGCGCGGCGCGCGCCTGGTCTGGCCCGATCTCGGCGAGCCGTCGGCGATGGTGCGCTTGAAGTTCATGCAGACCCTGCGTCCCGGCGACGAGCTGTCGCTCGACTTGAAGCGCGAGCAGGAGACGGACGTTCGTTTCCGCATCCTGCGCAAGGGCACGGACGAGGAGTGCAGCCGCGGCGTGCTGCGCTTCACGGCGAACTGAACGGCACGGGCCTCGGGGCGAGCGGCTCGCCGCACGGTGATTCGTCCGACGCTTCCGACATGAGGTGTAGGGTGGAGCGCGACGTCGGTCACGCGATTCGGAACACGGCGGCGTCCGAGTCCGAGTCCGAGTCGGGCCACGGGCACCGACCACGGCCACCGACCACGACCACCGACCACGGCCACCGACCACGGCCACCGACCGTGGGCGCGGACCACGGGCACGGACCGCGGGCACGGACCAAGGCCGCCGTCCCCCTGGGGAGCGCCCCTCCCGGGCGGCTTTCTTCTCCAAGGCTGTCCCAGACGGACTCGTGCTCCATGTCGAGGGACAAGCCCCCACCCTACGGACGCGAGCGCTACGCCTGAGCGGCGTCGTTCGCGAGCACGCGCTCGTGCTCCGTCATGATGAGCGCGCGGGTTCGATCCATCAGCGCTCGGGCGTCGGTCCCGCAGTCCTCGGGCTCGATCTTGCCCAGCCAGCGCAGCTCGAAGTGGATGGGCTGCTCGGGCACGAAGCGCTCCTTGTTCAGACCGGGCGGGCGCGCGTCGACGTAGACCAGCAAGACGGGCACGTGGGCGCGCAATGCAGCCTCGAAGGCGCCGCGACGGAATCGCCTCAGGCCATGCGTCGGAGAGCGCGTACCTTCGGGGAAGACGATCAGCGGGCGGCCTTCCTCGAGTTTGGCGACCATGCGATCGAGGGCAGGTGTTCCGTCCCCGTCGCCCTTCACGCCAGGTCCGGGCACGTAGTCCGCGGCGCGCATCAGCGGCCCCGCGAGCCAGCTCCGGAGCCAGGAGGCCTTCACCGTGGTCGTGATGCGCGGCACCCAGCCCAGCAAGAAGACGACGTCGATCAGAGTCGGGTGGTTCGACACCAGCACGAAGGCGCCCTCGCGCGGCACGAAGTCGGGCAAGGGGACGCGCTCGTAGGAGATCAGCCCCGCGACCTTCATCCAGAAGAGAAACGACGGATAGATGAAGCCGAGGAAGCGCGAGGCGAGGCGGCGATAGCGCGCGCGACGCCAGACGAAGAGACGCACGAGCGGGAAGAACACCACACCGAGCAAGACGCCCGCCGTGAAGAACTGGAAGAACGAGAAGAAGGCCAAGAGCAGCCTCAGCTTCTGCTTCATCCCTGCTGCGACCCCTCGGCGCCGGCGTCCAGCGGCTCACCGACCCGAATCACCATCGAGGTGTTGATGCCGCCGAAGGCGAAGTTGTTGCTGACGAAGACGCGCTCCGTCGTGTCGCGGCACTCGCGCACGTAGTCGAGGGGCGCGCACTCGGGATCGACCTCGTCGAGGTTCTTGCCCGCGGGCAGGAAGCCGTCTCGCAACGCGCCCAGACACCACGCGGCCTCGATGGCGCCGCACGCGCCCAGGGTGTGACCGACGAAGCCCTTCAGGGACGAGACGGGGACCTTGCCTCCGAAGACCTGGAAGGTGGCCTGGCTCTCGGCGATGTCACCGACGGGCGTGCCCGTGCCGTGGGCGTTCACGTAGCCGACCTCGTTCGGCGCGATGTGCGCGTCCGCTAGGGCGAGCTCGATCACGGCGCGCATGCCCTCGGGGTCAGGCGAGGTCATGTGACCGCCGTCGCAGTTGCTGGCGTAGCCCAGCACCTCGCCCAGGATCTCTGCGCCGCGCGCGCGGGCGTGCTCGAGCTCCTCGAGCACCAGGGTGCCGGCGGCCTCACCCACGACCAGGCCGTCGCGTCGCCGATCGAAGGGGCGCGGGCTCTCGTCGGGCGAGTCGTTGAAGTGCACGCTGGTCGCCATCAAGAGATCGAAGGTGACGGCCGTGGTGTAGTGCATCTCTTCGGCGCCGCCGCAGATCATCACGTCCTGCGTGCCGGCGCGGATCAGCTCGTAGCCTTCACCGATGGCCTGCGAGCCGCTGGTGCAGGCGGTGCACGTCGAGGCGACGCGGCCCTTGAGGCGATAGTGCTTGGCCAGGTTGGCCGCGCAGGTGTGGGCCATGAAGCGCAAGAACGCGTTGGACTGCAGCCCGCGCATGCTGCCCTCGAGCATCAGGGGACCGCTGAAGCGCTCGAGCTCGGAGCTGCTGCCGGAGGTGGAGCCGTAGGCGACGCCGGCGCGCCCGGAGTCGAAGAGCGCCTCGTCGAGCTTGGCCTGATCGACCGCCTGCTCCGTGGCGTGGAGCGCGAGCAGGGCCACGCGGCCCATGGTGCGACGCACCTTGCGATCGTAGTGCTTGAGCAGGTCCACGCCCTCGACCGGAGCGCCCAGACGACCCTGCATGTCCTTCATGCGATCGAACTCGGGCATGAAGCGCACGCCTCCGCGACCGGCCTTCAGCGACTCGAGGCTCTCGGCGACGCTGGCGCCGATGGGCGTGGTCGCGCCCATGCCCGTGATCACGACGCGGCGCTTCATGGCATCACCCCCGAGGGTGAGAGAAGATCGGTCTCCTCCGCGTAGCGCGGCAGAGCCCAGGGTTCGACCACGGTCTCTTCACCGCGCAGGAGCGTGAGCACCATGGCGCGCGTCTGGTTGAAGATCTCCTCCGTGCGCATGTCGACGTCCTGACGCGAGCGCGGGCCACCGACCTTCACCAGCGGGCCGAAGACCTCGCGTCCGAGCAGCGAGCGCCCGGTGTTGCCACGGTAGTAGTCGCCGCGCTCGTGCAGGACCTCGCCCGCAGCCGCGAACAGGCGCCGGAAGTTCTCCATCACCGCCCGGATCGGCTCGCGTCGCCGCAGCAGCGCCTTGAGGTCGCGCCGGTTCAGGTGCTCGTCGCGCGCGTAGGAGTCGAACCAGAGGTTGTAGTAGAGCGCGGTGTCGAAGAAGACCTTGGCCTTGAACAGCTCGTAGCTGCCCAGCGTGGGGTAGAGGTCGATGTAGAGCAGGCGCGTCACGTCGATGCGGAACTGCAGGAACTCCTCGTACAGATCCACGGAGCGCGACAGCTCTTCGCCGGCCACGTCGCGCCGGATCAGATCGGTGACGAGATCACACTCGATGCCGATGAAGTCCGTGCCCTGGGAGTAGAAGGGATCGATGAAGGCCGCGGCATCCCCGACGACGGCCCAGCGCTCGGCGGAGAAGACACGCTTGGCGCCGAAGCTGAGCTGGGTGAGGAAGCCGTGGTCGAGCAAGTCGGCGCCGGCCAAGAGCTCGCGTGGAGCACGATAGCCATCCAGCCGCGTGCGCAGACCCTGGGCGGTCGTGAGCGCGCGATCCCAGCCGGAGCGCTCGGTGACGAAGCCGACCGAGGTCACGCCGTGGCTGAGCGGGATGAACCAGATCCAGTGGCCGCGATAGCAGAAGTGGTTGGTCGAGAGGAATCGCGCCGTGTCCTCGGCCCGCGCACGGAACTCGGGGTGCTCGACGCCGTCGATGTTCGCGACGCCTCGGTAGCGCGCCCAGCTCGCGCCCACGCGATGCTGCTCCTCGGCGACCTTCAGCCCCTCGAGGCGTGCGATCATGCCGCCGCGACCCGTGCTGTCCACGACCCAGCGCGCCTGCCAGCGCTCAATGCCGGAGTCCTCCTCCACGTCGAAGGTGTGAGGCGTCCCGGTCTTCGACAGCTGAAGGTGACTCACGCGTGCGCCGAGGTGCACGTCGACGCCGTCGGCGGCGTTCATGCGCAGCAGATCCTCCTCCAGCCGCAGGCGATCGAGCTGGAAGCTCGGATAGGGCGGCAGGTGGGCGAGGCCGAGCTCGCTCATCTCAGGCAGAGGGGCGTCGCGCTTCTCGGTGTCGAAGAAGAAGCGCAGGCCGTTCTTGGGCAGGTGCTCCTCGTAGATGTAGCGCGCGAGTCCGAGGCGATGGACCAGGTAGTGGGAGCCGATCTCGACGGTGGACTCGCCCACCTTGTAGCTGCGCTCGGTCTCCCGCTCGAAGAGCGCGACCGAAAGCTCGGGCAACGACATGCGGATCTGCCGCGCCAAGAGATTTCCCGAGAGACCACCCCCAAGGATGGCGACGTCGACTTTCCGCTCCATAGGACCCTCCGACCCCAAAAGGCGTCATCAGCGGCGAGACCATAGCAGCGGCGGAGGCGTGTAGCCACGCACGCGGATCGGGGAGGTGGGCCCGGTGGTGGCGCTCGGCCCGGGCCTCCGGGCTTCTGCCTGTCAGTGATTGCAAGCCCTGCATGCGTGGGCTATGCGTGCCGATTCGGAGAGTGCGAGGCGTGCCGGTTCGGTGACGCCAACGCGAGGAGCGACAGGAGGGCTCGATGGCAAACGACTCGGTCGATGTGCTCATCTGCGGTGGTGGTCTGGCGGGCCTCACCCTGGCGCGACAGCTGCGCCGAGAGCAGCCGGAGCTCCGGGTGATGGTGGTCGAGAGCCAGCCCCGACCTCTGCCCGCGGCGTGCCACAAGGTGGGCGAGTCGAGCGTCGAGCTCGGCTCCCATTACTTCGCCGAAGTCGTTGGATTAAAAGACTATTTGAACAAGGAGCACCTGCCCAAGAACGGCCTGCGCTTCTTCGTCGGGCAGCCCGGCACGGCCATCGCCGATCGCACGGAGATCGGCCCCGTGGAGCTGCCTCGCCTGCCCTCCTTCCAGATGGATCGGGGCAAGCTCGAGAACGACCTGCGCGCCATGGTCGAGGAGGCCGGCGCCATCCTGCTCGAGGGCGCGAAGGTGGTCGACGTCGAGATCGGGACGGGCACGACGGCGCATCGGGCACGCGTCGTGGACGCCACGGGCGAGGAGAGGGAGATCGTCGCTCGCTGGCTGGTGGACGCCACCGGACGCCGTCACTTGCTTCAGCGCAATTTAGACATGGCTCGTCCCGGACGCCCGGCGGCGAGCGCAGCGTGGTTCCGAGTCCACGAGAAGCTCGAGGTGGGCGAGCTGGTGCCGGAGCAAGAAGAGCGCTGGCACACGCGCGACATCGACCACACGCGCTGGCTCTCCACCAACCACCTGATGGGTCCCGGCTACTGGGTCTGGCTGATCCCGCTCTCCACCGGTCATACGTCGATCGGCATCGTCACCGACCACGTGCACCACGACCCGTCGAGCTACGCCAAGAAGGACAAGGCCCTGGCGTGGATCGCGGCGCACGAACCGGCGCTGTCGCGCTGGCTCGAGGGCCGGAAGCTCGAGGACTTCAAGGTCCTGCGCCACTACAGCTCAGCCAGCGAGAGGCTCTTCTCGACCGAGGACCGCTGGGCCTGCGTGGGCGAGTCGGGTCAATTCGTCGACCCGCTCTACAGCCCCGGCTCCGACTTCATCGGCACGCTGAACTGCCTGACCTCCCGCTTCATCCGCGAGGACCGAGCCGGCACGCTGACGCCGGAGCTGTCCAACGAGCTGACGCGCATGATGCCGGCCTGGACCGAGGACTGCCTGCGCACGGTGGGCGACAACGGCGTCTTCTTCGGCCGCGCGGAGGTCTTCGCGCCCAAGCTGTGGTGGGACTTCACCCACTACTGGGATTGCGCCTGCACCTACTTCTTCAACAAGGGCTACGAGTTCTCGCTGGAGGAGCACCGCCGCATCCGCGAGCCGCTCGAGAAGCTCTTCGCCATGAACCGAAAGGCGCAGGATCTCTTCGACGCCTGGGCGCGCATGACGCCACCCGACGCGACGCGCCGCAAGCCCTTCGTCGGCCTGCCGCCCTACCCCTGCTTCTTGACCGATCAGCACATGGCCCTGGCCGAGCCCGCTCTGGGCGACGCGCTCTTCCCGCGCCTCGAAGGCCACGTGGCCCTGGGCGAAGAGGTGCTGCGCGAGGTCTTCCTGCGCGCTCTATGCGAGGTCGGCGAGGCCGGCGCCAAGGAGCTGGGCGCGGTGGTGAAGCTGGCCGAGTGGCGACCCGCCATCGACGCGCAGCGCGTCTCCCTCGAGGCGCTGCCCCGGGCCGAGCGCAACCGCCTGATCCCCTCCGTCACGCGCGACATGGATCGCGCCTTCGGACGCGCCCACGACGACGGCACCCCACTCTTCAAGTTGCTCTCCCTGGCCGGACTCGAGATCGGTGAAGAGACGACGCAGGCTCACGCTTGACTGCACGCCGAACCCGAACGGGTTGCCGCACCTCAAAAGAATGAGATTTTCGAATGACCCGCGATGAAATTCTGAAGAACGTAGTGGAGATCCTGGCTGACTCCTTCGAGATCGATCCCGAGGAGATCAAGCCGGAGTCCAAGCTCTACGAGGAGCTCGGTCTCGACTCCATCGACGCGGTCGACATCTTCGTCCAGCTGCGTGAGCTCACGGGGCGCCGTCCCAACCCGGACGTGGCGCGCGAGATCCGCACGGTCGAGGAGCTCGTCTCCTTCGTGGAGAGCGAGCTTGCCGCGGCCGCCGCGGGAGAGCCCGAGCCCGACCTGCCTCCGCCGAGCGCGGGCGCGTGACCTCCGAGAGGCCCGCGCTGAGCGAGCTCGGGGAGCGCGTGCTGTCGCGCATGCCGCACAAGCCTCCGATGCTGATCCTCGACGACGTCGAGGAGGTCGGAGCGATGCACATCGTGTGCAAGGCGCGCATCGGCGCGGACCACGTCCTGCTCGATGAGGGGCGCATCTCGAGCTTCTTCGCGGTCGAGCTGATCGCCCAGAGCGCCGCGGCGCTGATGGTCCATCGCGCGCTCGTGGGCGGGCTCGCGCCCACCACGGGCATGTTGCTGGGCACGCGCAAGATCACCCTGGAACGTGGCTCCTTCGAGGTCGGCGACGACGTCACGGTGCGCGCCGAGGAGATCTGGGGCGCGGGAGCCCTGGCCCAGTTCAACGGACGCGTCGAGGTCGCCGGGGTGCTGGTCGCCGAGGGCAGCATCAACGTGATGACGGGCAACGTCCCGGGCTGATCTCAGCTCGGATCGGGACGCTTCAGCAGGAGCCGCGCGGCGGGGGCGAAGAGCAGGCTCGCGCCCACGCCCAGAGCCACGGTGAGGCCCATGGCCCGCAGCGCCGGCTGGGCGCTCAGGGCCAGCATGCCGAAGGAGAGCAGCGTCGAGGCGCAGGCGACCAAGAGGCCGGCCAGGGTCGCGTGGAAGTCGTCACCGACGCTGCCGAGGCGCGCGCTCTCGACCACGAAGACGCCGTAGTCGACGCCCATGCTCAGCACGAGCAAGAGCGCCACCACGTGCAGCAGCGTCAAGGACACGCCCGCGAGCGAGAGCAAGCCCACGGCGACGACGCCGCCGAGCAGCGCCGGCAGCATGGCCGCGAGGGCCGGACGCAGACTGCGGTAGCGCAGCAGCAGAAGAAGAAGCACGACCGCGAGGCCGGCGAGCAACATCTGGCTCGTGCGCTCGCGCAGCAGGCGGTAGGCGCCCGCGAGCAGCTCGCCCTGATCGAAGAGGCGCACGCCATCGACGTGCGAGAGCCGGGCGTCGAGGGCCGCGGGATCGCGCACGCCGCGCACGAAGGTCAGCACGGCCACGCCGTCGTCCAGAGCCAGGAGGAAGGGCGCGACCAGTGACTCGAGGGGCGTGCCACGCAGATCCTCGGGGCGCAGCAGCGGATGCTCGCCTTCGAGATCACGTGAGAAGGGCGCGAAGAGCTCGGGGCGAAAGCCCTCGGCTTCGAGGGCCGTCAGCACGCGTCCACCGAGCTCGGGATGCGCCACCAGATCCGCCAGCCCCGCGCGCTGGGACGCGAGCGAAGGCAGGAGCGTGCTCACGGCCTGATAGCGCTCGAGGGATCCCTCCGCGCGCGCCTGCTCCAGGATGGGCAAGGCCGCCTCCGTGCGCTCGAGCGCCTGCTCCTGGTTGGCGCCGAAGGCCACCACGAAGCGCCCCGCGTCCATGCGCGCCACGCGTTCGCGCACGCGCGTGTCCTCGGCCTGCATGCCGGCGTCGAGGCTCGAGAGCCCGGACAGCGAGTCGGCGAATTGAATCCGCGTGAGCCCGAAGCCGCTCGCCAGCAGCAAGACCGCACCGGAGATCAGCAGGGCGCGCGACCAGAGTCGACTGGTGAGGCGCTCGCCGAGGCGCCCCAGGCTCGAGAGCAGCGCGGTGGGTTTGGGCGGCGTCTGACGCAACCAGGGCGCGACCAGGAAGAGCGTGGCCAAGAGCGCCGCGCCCACGCCGAAGGAGGAGAAGACCGCCATCTGACGGATGCCCGTGAAGCCGGTCCAGGCCAGGCCCGCGAGGCCGGCGATGGTGGTGATGGCGCCGAGCACCAGCCCGGGGCGCAGGCTCTTCAACGTCGCCCAGGGTCCGTCGGCATGGGGCGCCAGGGCCTGATGCGAGAAGTAGTGCGCCACGTAGTCGATGGACACGCCCACGAGCGTCGCGCCGAAGGCCAGCGTCAGCCCGTGCAGGCGCCCGAAAAAGAGCTCGCTGGCGACGAAGGCGCCCGCGACACCGACGGCGATGGGCACGTTGCCCAGCAGCAGCCACGACCAGGAACGGTAGAGCAGCAGCAGCAGCAGGCAGACGCCGAGGCTTCCCAGCAGGCCCACGCGGCTGACGTCGGACCGCACGCTGGCCTCCGAGGCCAGGGCGAGCCGATGCACGCTCGCCTGCTCGAGCCGTAGCGCACCACCGTGGACTGCGTTCACCTGCGCGAAGGCCTGGGCGATGGCGTCCTCGATCGGGCGCGCGCGGCGGGTGTCGAAGGGCGAGTGGGCGGTGGCCAGGAGCACGACGCCGTGACGACCATCCGCGCTGAGGAAGTGTCCCTCGGACACGCTCAAGCCGCCGCGCTGTTGCTCCGCCAGGCGGTCGAGGCGCGCGGGGAAGAGCAGCAGCGGATCCTCGGGCGCCAGGCTGCGCAGGAAGGGCCCCGCCAGGCCGCCGAGCTGTTGCTTCAGGTGTGCGGCGCGCGTGCGCAGGTCCGCGTCCGAGAGCGTGCCCCAGGGCTCCCGCGCCAACGCCACGCGGCGCGGGAAGTAGAGCCGATAGAAGGCCTGATTCAGTTCGGGGTCGGGGCCAGCGCGAACCCAAGCCACATCGGGCGCGTGGACCAAGTGCTGCGCGAGTTCACCCGCGGCCTGCGCCGCCGTGGCGCCATCGGGGCCCTCGATCGTGAGCGTGAGCGTGCGGTTCAGGTCGGAGGCGGCGACGCTGCGGAGGAGCGCGCCCATGCGTGCGTCTTCGGCCGGTGGCAGAAACTCGGTGATCTCCGTGCTGACACGCAGGCGCGCCAGAGCGACGCCGCCCACGGCGAGGCAGGCGAGCGTGATCAGGGCGGCGACGAGGCGGGCGGGGCGCACGCCGAGAGGCTACTCGGGCAGGCGGAAGAGGCGCGAGTGTTCATCGGCCGAGTAGTGTCGCGCGGGATCGACCTGGGTGAAGGTGGTCACGGTCACGTCACCGCTGGTCTCGACCATGCGGATGCGGGTGAGGGCGAGGCCGTGGCCGTGCAGGGAGAGCTGGCGCAGGAAGCGCGAGAGCTGGGCCTCACGGGGCCGCAGGGTCAGCGTGAAGTCGTCGCCTTCGCTGGAGAAGTCGAGGGTGTAGCTGCGCTCGAGGGCCGCTCGATCGCCCGCGAGCACGTCGCGGAAGGCGCCGACGAAGCCGCGCACCACGGGGCTCTGGCCGAGGTCGAGCACGCGACGCTCGCCGGGCGAGACGAGCGTGACGTGGTCGCCTTCGAGCAGCGCCCAGCTGGGCGTGGGCGAGGTGACCTTGCGCAGCATCCGTCCCGGAGGCGTGAAGTAGATCTCGCCGTCGCTCTCGAGCGGCAGGCTGAGCAGCGCCACGTGCTTCTCTTCGTGGAAGCGCGCGTACAGGCCGGGCATGGCGGCGAAGGCGCGCAGCAAAGCGTCCACGCTGGGATGGCTGGCGGCGCTCGTGGGTTGGGCCGCGGCGTCGGGCGAGCTCGTCAGAGGCGAGGCGGCGAGCAGCACGAGCGCGGCCGTGACGACCAGCGCGGCGCGCCCGGAGCGTCGACGAGAGCCCGCGCGAGCTTCAGAAGATGGCGCGGATCTGGCGTTGAATCTCATGCGGAGTCTCCAGCAGCATCACGCCGTTGCGCGTCGTGACGAGGGTGGTCCAGGCGCGCGCGGCGCGGCGCCCGGCGTCGACGTTGTCGACCTGATAGCCCAGGTGGATGCGCTGCTCGTAGTCGATGCAGAAGGCGTGGACGCGGTAGCGCTCGCCGAAGCGCAGGGGATAGGCGTGGCGGCAGCGCGTCTCGATGACCAAGAGCCCGTAGCCCAGCGCCTGGAAGTCACGGATGTCGAGATCGACACCCGAGAAGAGCTTGGTGCGCGCGATCTCGAGGTATTTGTAATAGTTGCCATGCCAGACGATGCCGAGGGGGTCGCAGTCGTGAAAGGGCACGACGTCCTCATGGACGATGGCGTGGGCCGGAATCTTCACGACCCGCTCGCCTCGAGCGTCATGTCCACCGCAGGGAGAGGCAGCTCGTCCGCGCGCAGCGCCTCGAGCATGGCCTCGATGTCCAGGTCCATGCGGCGATCCTCGACGTTCATGGGCACGCGCGCGCGCACGGCCGCGTGCATGGCCAAGAGCGGTGCGCCGAAGCGATCGAGACCGCGAAGGTCCATGGCCTGCACCAGCGCCAGGAGGTGGATCACGGCCACGGTCTCGCTCAGATCGAGCACGCGTCGGGCCTCGCGGGCGGAGATGGCGCCCATGCTGACCTTGTCCTGATTGTGCGACTCCGTGCTGCGGCTGAAGACGCTCGCCGGCATGGTCATCTTGAGCGCCTCGGCCGTGAGCGCGCTCGCGGTGATCTCCATGGCCTTGAAGCCGTGATGCGTGAACCTGTCCTCGCCCTGCCGCGCCACCAGGTTGGCGGGCAGCCCGGCGTTGGTGTGCGGGTTGTTCAGCAGGCTGAGCTGACGGTCGAGCAGGTCGGCGACGTTGGCGCACACGTTCTTGAGCGTATCCGTCGCCAGGCAGGCGTGGCCGCCGTAGAAGTTGCCGCCGTGCAGGAAGCTGCCCGTCTCGGGATCGAGCAAGGGATTGTCGTCGACGCCGAGAACTTCTGTCTCGAGCAGCGCGCGCGTGAAGGGCAGCGCGTCGAAGAGCAGACCCACGACGTGGGGCGAGCAGCGCATGGAGTAGGGATCCTGCACGCGGGCGCTCTCGAAGCTCGATCCTTCGAGGCTGGCGCGGATGGCCGTGGCCGTGGCGCGCTGCCCGGGGTGGGGCTTGAGCGCGAAGATGCGATCGTCGTAGTGGCCGGCGGCGCCGTCGAGCACGGCGCAGGCCATGGCCGACTCCAGAGCCGCGAGGCGTCCGAGGCGCTCGGCGCGCACCCAGCTCAAACAGCCGAGGGCGGCCATCATGGCCGTCCCGTTCATCAGCGCCAGGCCCTCCTTGGGGCGCAGCGTCAGGGGCGTGAGGCCCGCCTCCGCGAGCACTTCGCTGGCCGGACGTGTGGCGCCCTCGAAGAGCACCTCGCGCTCGCCCACCAGCGTCGCGGCCAGGTAGGAGAGGGGCGTCAGATCGCCGCTGGCGCCGACGGATCCTTCCTCCGGGATGCGCGGCAGGATGCGTCGCTCCAGCAGCGTCATCATGCGCTCGAGCAGTGCGACGGTCACCCCCGAGTAGCCGCGTGACAGGGACGCCGCGCGCACGGCGACCACGGCCGCGCTCTCGACCTCGGACAGGGCCGCGCCCGTGCCGCAGCCGTGATAGCGCAAGAGATGCAGGGGCAGGATCTCGGCCACCTCGGGCACGACGTCGAACTCGGCCGAGGCGCCGTAGCCGGTGGTGATGCCGTACACGCGTCGACGCTCCGTGAGCAGCTGCTCGACCATGGCGGCGCTGGCGGCGAGGCGCTCGCGCAGAACCGGATCGGGATCGAGCACAGCGCGGGCGCGGCCCGTGGCCAGATCGTGGATGTCTTCGACGCTCGGAGCGCGCACGCCGAGGAGCACCTCCCGAAGCGGTGACGAGTGTGTGGATGCGGTCACGGGGTCTTCCAGAATTCGAAAAAGTTGAACCAGTTGTCCGGCGCCGAGCGCGCGTAGTGTTCGAGCCTTTGGGCATAGCGCGCGGCGTACTCGCGCGCCGCCTCCTGCCTCGCGCCGCGCTTCAAGACGACCTTCTCCGCGAAAGGCTCGCAGTGCAGCTCGTAGTGATCGGGCGCGCGGTAGACGCCCACCGTGAAGAAGACGGGGCAGCGCAGAGTCGACGCCAGCAGGTAGGGTCCCGTGGGCATCAGCGCCGTGCCTCCGAGGAAGTCCACCTCGGCCAGGTTGGCGCTCTCGGGCACGCGATCCGCGAGGATGGCCACCATCGCGCCCTGATCCACCAGCTCCTTCACGCGCAGCATGAAGCGCATGTCGCCTTCGTCGATCTCGACCACGCGCTCGGCCATCTCGGGCGAGAGCGCGCGATACAGGGAGTTGATCTGCTTGGCGTTCGCCGTGTGCACCAGCGGATACACGGGCATGTCGAAGTCGGCGCTGGCGCCGCGCATGGCGTAGAAGCTGCCGAGGTGCGCGCCGAGCAGGAGCGCGCCGCGACCCTCGCGCACCAGCTGCTCGAGGTGCTCGTGTCCGTCGCGCGTGAAGCGAAAGCGCTTGGTCTCACCCCGCAGGAAGTAGGTGCCGTCGAGCGCGACCTCAGCGAAGCGAAAGAGCTGCCGGTGCACACGTCGGAAGCTGGTCGGCTCGTCGACGCGGCGCAGGAACTCGCGCGTGGCCTTGCGCGCGTTGGCGGAGAAGAGCGCGTAGTAGAAGGTGACGACGAGGAGCAGGCCGCGCGTCATCGTGCGGCCTGCGAGGCGGGCCACGAGCAACGTCAGGCGCAGGACGAGGTCGTTGCCGCGCTCCTCCTCTTCGCGCCAGCGTCCGACCTTCGCCGCTTCGGCCGCCTCGCTCACGACTGACCTCGGGGACCGAGGCGCAGGGGCGGGATGATGGCGCCGAAGAGGAAGGCCATCACCTTCCGGAACATCAACCGCGAGTGCATGAGGCTGATCCAGACGTTGTCGCGGAAGGCGTGGAAGTGGGAGACGCCGCCCTCGTCGGCGGCGAGGTAGCGCACGTTCGTCGGGATGTTGATCACGGGCGCGCCGGACCAGACCATGCGCACGGCGATCTCGGGATCGAAGTCCATGGCGTCTCCGCGCGGGGCGGCGCGCAGGGCGGCGCGCACGGGGTACACGCGGAAGCCGCACATGGCGTCGCCGATCACGCCGGCGCCCGTCTCCATGCGGATCCAGAAGGTGGTGATGCGTCGGCCCACGCGTCGCGCCGAGGGCGCGCTGTCGTCGTAGCGAGGATCGCCGAGCACCAGGGCCGTCGGTTGGTTGCGCGCCGCCTCGAGCAGCTTCGGTGCGTCCGCGAGGTCGTGCTGGAGATCGGCGTCGACCTGCAGCGCGTGGCTGAAGCCCGCCTCGTCCGCGACCACGAGGCCCGTCTTCACCGCGGCACCCTTGCCCCCGTTCTGTTCGCGATGGATGACGCAGGCCAGGCCCTCGGCGGCCAGGGCGTCGACCGCCGCGCGGCCGGGCTCGGCGCTCCCGTCGTCGATCACCAGCACCTGCTCGACCAGCGGCACGAGCTGCTCGACCACGGCGCGGATGGTGAGCGGGTTGTCGTAGGTGGGCACGATGGCGCAGACGCGGAAGGCGCTCATGACTCGCGCTCGGGCTTCGCGCCGAACAGGGCCAACACGTCCTCGCGTCGGAGCTTGCCGCTCTCCTGACGGGGCAGCCGCTCCACGAAGCGGTAGCGACGGGGCAGCACCACGGGCGCCAGATGTTGCAGCAGCGCGCGCCGCAGCTCGGCGACGCTGCGCTCGGGCGCCACGACGGCGGCCCAGGTCGCGTGGCCGCGCGCGCCTCCCACCTCGACGGCGACCACGGCCGCGTCCCGGACGCCGTCGATGGCCAACAGGCGCGCCTCGATCTCCGCCAGCGCCACGCGCGTGCCCCCGACCTTGATCACTCCGTCCGCGCGACCGAGCAGGCGAAAACGACCGTCTTCGAGCAGCTCGGCGCGGTCCGCGTGGCGGTAGGGGCGAGGCGCGTCGGCGTCGAGCAGCGGCGAGTCGAGCAGCATGTGCCCGTCCTGATCGAAGGAGAGGTTCACGCCCTCGAACAGGCGATAGGGCTCGGCGCCGTCGATGCCCGCGCGGCGATGGGCGATGCCCCCCGTCTCGGTGGATCCGAGCACCTCGGTGATCGACCAGTCGAAGCGCTGCGCGAGCTGATGCGAGGTCTCCTCGGCCAGAGCGGCGCCGGAGGAGAAGACGCGCGTCAGCGTGGGCAGCTCGCCCTGAGCCAGGTCGCGCAGACCGCGCAGGTGGGCGGGCACGCTGACCAGCACGTCGACCTCGCGCTGGCGCAGCGAGTCGGCCAACGCCAGGGCGTGGTAGGCGGGATCGCGATCGAAGGCGCCGCCGCTGATCAGGGGCAGGAGCAGGCCGAAGAGCAGGCCGTAGATGTGATAGGGCGGCACCACGGCCAGCACGCGAGCGCACTCGACGTCGGGGAAGGCGAGGAAGAGCGCCTGCGCTTCGCCGAGCAGCTGCGCGGCCGTCTTGGGGCACGCCTTGGGCGCGCCGGTGGTGCCCGAGGTGTGGATCACCACCAGGGGCTGGTCCGGTTCCAGGGCGATGCCCAGCTGGGTGTAGGGCAGGGGCGCGGCCAGAGCCTCGCGCACGTCGAAGCCGAGATCGCTCTCGCCGTTGTGGATCACGGTGCGCACGCCCTTCTCGAGGCGCAGGGCGCGAATGGTCTCGGGCTGGGCGTTGGCGGGCATGGCTACGGAGTAGCCGGCGCGAACGGCGCCCAGGAACGCCAACAGAAAGGCCAGGCGATCGCGACAGACGACGACCACGCGCTCACCCGGCTGCGCGGGGGGCAGCGCCGCGGCCAGAGCCTCGACCGCGCCCCGCAGCTGATGCGCCGTGACGTCTTGGACGCCGAAGGCCACGAGCGCGTCGGGCGCGTGCCGGCCCAGGACGGCGGGCAGCGCGCTCATGCTTCGCCCTGTTCGCGCGGCGGCCAGAGCTTGGCCAGCAGCTTGTCGTGCGGCCCACGGCCGTAGGCGCGGAAACGAAAGCGACGCAGCAGATACTCGCTCGTGAAGAGCAGACCCATCAGCCCGTAGGCGACGCCACCCGTCCAGATGGCCCAAGCGCGCGTCATGCCGAGCAGTGCGAGCACGAGGCTCATGCCGGCGTTGACCAAGAACAATCCGCACCAGACCCAGGTCGTCTGGCGACAGTGGGCGACCTCGCCCACCGAGAGCTCGCTCTTCTGCATGCGGGCGAAGCGCTCGATCATGCTCACGTCCCCGCGCAGGCTGGCCCCGAACTGCAAGAGCAGCGCGAGGTTGACCAGCACGGGCAGCGCGAGCACGAAGCGCGCGTCGTTCAGCCAGGCGCCGAGCAGGAGCAGCGCCAGGATCGAGAGCGGGACCCTGAGCGCCGCGGCCAGGTGCTCCCGGGGCGCGCGACGGGCGCGCAGGAGCATGCCGGGGATCACGAAGGCCAGCGCCACGAGCCCGATGGCGCGCGCCGAGAAATGCCCGAGGCTGTAGAGGATCGCCACCGGGTAGGCGAGGACGAGGAGCGCGTCGAGGAGAGCGAGGACGCGCATGGCAGCAGGCTCCTTCGAGGACACGGGGCGTCGCCCCTGGGCGCTCAACCGGCGGATTGGGCGCTGGCGAACTCCTCGTGCAGGAAGCCGGCGAGGCTGCGGACGCTGGCGAAGACCTCGCGCGTGCGCTCGTCGTCGGGCTTGATCCGCACTCCGAATTCCTTGTCGATGGCGATGGCCAGCTCCAAGGCGTCGATGGAGTCGAGTCCCAAACCGTCCACGAAGAGCGGGGCCTCGGACTCGATGTCGTCGGGTTTCACGTCCTCGAGCATCAAAGCCTCGACGATCAGGGCCTTCAAGCGTGTCTCCAAATCCTGCATGCGAGTCTCTCCGCTGGGGGTGTGCCGCCTCGGTGGGGGCGCGGCCCAGCGGTGTAGGACCACTGGGCGTTTCGAGCAAGTGCGCCCTGATGGACGTTCGAGACGGCGAGACCTTCATCTGCCGTCTCGCCTAAGCGAAGCCACCGTTCACCCCGAGCACCTGGCCCGTGATGTAGCTGGCGTCTTCGCTGACGAGGAAGGCCACGGCGGCGGCGACCTCGTCGGGTTGGCCGATGCGCTGCATGGGGATCATGGGCAGCACGTGGTCCATGTGGATGCCGGCGATCATCTCGGTCTCGATCAGGCCCGGCGCCACGCAATTCACGGTCACGCCCCGGCGCGCGACCTCCTTGCTCAGGGCCTTGGTGGCGCCGATCAGGCCCGCCTTGGCCGCCGAGTAGTTCACCTGACCGCGCGTCCCGAGCACGCCGGAGACGGAGGAGATGTTGACGACGCGCCCGAAGCGCTTGCGGATCATGGGCATCATCAGCGGGCGGGTGACGTGCATGAAGCCGTCCAGAGTGGTGCGCGTGACCAGCTCCCAGTCTTCGTCCGTGACCGTGGGGAAGACGCCGTCCCGGGCGACCCCGGCGTTGTTGACGACCACCGAGATGGGCCGAGGATCGGCCAGGGCCGTCTCCATCGCCTTCTGGGTCGCGGCGGCGTCGGCCACGTCGAAGCGCAGCAGCACGGCCTCGCCGCCCAGCGCCTCGATCTCGGACTTCACGATCTGGGCCGCGTCGTCGTTGCTGCGGTAGTTGAGGATGATCGGGTGACCGAGCCTGGCGAGGCGCAGCGCGATGGCAGCGCCGATGCCTCGGCTGCCTCCGGTCACGAGCGCACGCCGATCACAGATAGGAGGAGGGCTCATGGCAGCTCCGGCGCGTGAAGGGAGACGGACAGTGCGAGGGGAGTGTCCGAGAGGCGCAGCGAGGCGGCCCGTTTGGCGGCCACGGCGCGCACCAGGGCGAGGGCCTCGGCGGCGGGGTTCTGGGCGAAGAGGGCGGGCGGCTCGACGCGCTCGTC
>JAACVI010000095.1 GCA_009992505.1 Myxococcales bacterium | reverse complement strand
GCACATCGGAAGGCGCGAACACACCTTGGGTTCCGTCCGTGAGCGTCAACGAGATGGGCATGGGCGGAGCGGTGTCGCCCGAGCAGGCGCTAGCCAGCATGGCGAGGCTGACGGCCAAGAGGGAGCTGTGCGTGGGAGGAGTGTTTCGAGGAGTCATGGGCATTGCTGGGGTGACGCGCGGCGTCTTCGGATGGAGCCGCGTCCGCAGTCCGAGTTGTAGTCGCGCGCTCACTCGAGCCAATGCGGTGAATTGTCGCAGGGGTGGCTTCGACCGGCGCTTGGGCGTGGCTGGCCGTACATTCGCGCGGTGGATCACTCCCGCGACCCGGATGACTCCAAGGCGGAGCGCGAGACGGAGCGAGCTTCGACCTTCGCCTGGCTCTTGCGTCTGCGCTGGCTCGCCATCGCCGGGCAGCTCGGCACGATCGCCGTGGTGCGCTGGGCGCTGGGCATCGAGATCGTGCTTTGGCCCTTGCTGACGGTGGTGGCCATCGAGGCGCTGACCAATGTCGTGGTCAGCCAGGGCCTTCGCGCAGGTTCAGTCACGGACACGCGACTCGGTTCGCTGATCGCGGTGGACGTGTTGATCCTCGCGGCGCTGCTCTACTTCTCGGGCGGCGCGCAGAACCCCTTCAGCTTCTTGTTCCTGGTGCAGATCGCGCTTGGCGCCATGGTGCTGCCCTGGCGCTGGACCTGGGGGCTGGTGGCGCTCGCGCTCGGATGTCTGGCCGGGCTCTACTTCGACAGCGTGCCGCTGCCGATGACGCACGGTCAGATGATGCGCCTGCACCTGTACGGGATGTGGGTCGCCTCGGGTGTCGCCGGCGCGTTCATCGTGACCTTCGTGGGCCGGGTCAGCGGCGAGCTACGCGAGAGCCGGTCACGCGCGAGCCAGGAGCGCACGCGCGCGGAGCGAACACAGCGCCTGGCGTCGCTCGCGACCCTGGCTGCCGGCGCGGCGCACGAGCTGGCGACGCCGCTCGGGACGATCGCGTTGGTGGCCGACGAGCTCGAACGCCAGGTGCTCGCGCGCGCCGGATCCGAGCATCTGCTCGAGGACGTGCGCCTGGTGCGGTCGCAGGTGGCGCGCTGCCGGGCGGTGCTGGACGAGCTCTCGGCGGAGGCCGCGCGTAGCCCCGGCGAAGCGCCCGAATGGCTCGCGCTGTCGGAGCTGCTGGAGCGCGCGGAGGCCCGCGTGCAGGTGCGGGTCGAGCGCGACGGGGCGAGCGAGCTGGAACCTGCACGCATTCGCGGGCAGCGACGGGCCATGGAGCGCGCCCTCGACGCGCTCTTGGACAACGCACGCGACGCCTCGCCCGAAGGCGCCGAGGTGCGGCTGCGCGTGAGCATGACGAACGAGCACCTGCGCATCGAGGTCGAGGACTCGGGGGACGGCATGGACGAAGCGACGCTCGCGCGCGTGGGCGAGCCTTTCTTCACCACCAAGGAGACCGGGCGCGGCATGGGCCTGGGCGTGCTCTTGGCGCGCACGGTGATCGAGGAAGCCGGTGGCTCCCTGAGCTATCAGAGCCGCCTGGGCGAGGGCACCAGCGCCCGCATCGAGCTGCCCCTGGCGGAGCGCGCATGAGGTCGGCCACGGACGCGAGCGCGCCGAGCGTGCTCTTGGTGGACGACGACGACGTCTTTCGTGAGCGGCTCGGGCGAGCGCTCTCGACCCGGGGCTACGAGGTGCGGTTGGCCGCGCATGGGGTCGAGGCTCTGAGGCTCGCGCGTGAGGAGTCGCCCGAGCTGTGCGTGCTCGATCTGCGTATGCCGGGCGCCTCGGGCCTCGAGGTGCTGCGCGAGCTCTTGGCCATCGACGAGACCACGCGCGTCATCCTGCTCACGGGCTACGGCTCCATCGCCACGGCGGTGGAGGCCATGCGTCTGGGCGCGGCGGGCTATGTGCAGAAGCCCGCGGGTGCCGAGGAGATCCTGGCGGCCTTCGACAAGGCGGCGGCCGAGCCACTCGCCGCGGTGGACGAGTACGCGGCACCGAGCCTGGCTCGGGTCGAGTGGGAGCACATCCAGCGCGTGCTCGGCGACTGCGGGGGCAACCTGAGTCGCGCCGCGCGCCAGCTCGGCATCCATCGACGCTCGCTTCAGCGCAAGCTGCAAAAGTACCCACCGGCGCACTAGCCGCGCGCCGACTCCGACGCAGCTTCTGCGCGTCGCGAGAAGCAGGGACGCGGATTACGCGGCGAGCTCGAGCGGTGAGCCGAGCAGGCGCAGCGCGCTGGGCTCACAGGGATCGAGCTTCAGGATCATGTTCGCGACGGTGCGCGCGCGACGGTCGTAGCCCGCGCGGCGATGCAGGAAGAGTCCCTGCTTGAGGGCGTCGATGGCCTGCGCTTCGCGCCGTGCCTGAATGAGCAGATGACCTAAACGCACCCACGCCCGCGCTTCACCCCCAAGGGCGACCACTTCGCGCATGGCGCAGGCGGCTTTGCGGTAGTCGCCACGCCGGGCGAGCTTGCGGGCACGACGACGCAGAGCGTTCACCGTGTCGTCGGTGACTCGACCTCGCGCGCTCTGTCGTCCGTGGGACATTCTTCTGTATGGACGTTGCAAGACTCGATCCGATCTTCCCCAGAGCCGCCGTGGTTGAGAACGACTAGGCTTCAATGGCGTTATCGGCGCAAATTAGTGGCGCGTTGCGTACACAGTCGCACTTCTGCATACCTGTGAAGCCAGGTGCGCCCACGTCAACGGCGCGACACGGATGTCGCGAACTCACGCATCGTCTCGTGTCTGAGCCTCCCTCGAACGAGGGCACGGCCTTCAGAAGACGAACTGATCTCCGAGATCGAGCACGGTCAGATCCTGACCTTTGATCTTGGCCAGCTCACGCTCGACCTGCGCGTGGAAGACGGGCTTGATGTGGTAGAGGAAGATCGGCAGCTCGCGACCGCCGAACTTCCGCAGCTCCTCATCCAGGGTCGCCGGCGTGTGATGGCCCGAGATGCGCGCGAGCTCGGCGTAATCATTCGGGAAGGAGACCTCCATCAACAGCGCGGCGAGGTTCTCGCGCTCGGCCAGCACCTCCCAGAAGCGCTTGGTGGGTCCGGTGTCGCCGCTGTAGGCGATGGAGTGGTTGCCGTCGTCCACGACGAAGCCCGCCGTCTCGATGGTGTGGTCCACGAGCACCGGCGTCACGCTCAGACCGGCGACCTCGATGGTCTGCTCGGGCACGACCTCGCGATAGGCGATGGTCTTCCCTCCCGGCGTCTCGATCTGGGAGAAGTCGGGCCACAAGAGGTCGTTGAAGAAGTGCTTCTTGAGCGCCGCCAAGGTGGCGGGCGTGCCGATGATCTCCAGCGGAGGCGCGCCCTGCTGACAGCGGTTGTCGGCGATGGTCGCCAGATCGCGCACGTGATCCATGTGCGCGTGGCTGACCACGACCGCTTCGATGCGCCGCTGCTCCTCGAGGGAGAGCGAGCTCGTGATGGCGCCGGCGTCGATGGCGAGCTTGTCGTTCAACAGGAAGCTGGAGGTGCGGTGGCGTGGCGTCTCGCCGCCATGACAACCGAGGATCTTGAGGTCGAGGGCCATCAGGGCTCTCCGAACTTCTCTTGCATCTGCAAGAATTCAAGAAATTCATGCAGACGAAGGGTATCCGGAATGCGGAATCCGTCGTCGTCGTCCTCCAGGATGCCGAGCCGGAAGAGGCGCGCAAGCACGTTCTCCACTTCCTCCACGGGCAGCCCCACCTGATTCGCGAGACCCGCGTGATCGAGAGGCACGCGCACACCGCCGCCCTCCATGGGCACGCCGGAGTACTCGGCTTCGCGCGAGAGCCCGAGGATGACGCGCGCCTTGGGGTCGCGATGCATCAGGATGTCGATCAGCTCGTTGGCGTTGTCGAGGCGACTCGCGAGCTTCCGGATCAAGCGTACGGCGATCTCGGTGTTGCTCACGATCATGGAGCCGAAGGTCTTGCCGTCGATGACCAGCATGTCCGACTCCTCCACGACCTCGGCGCTCGCCGTGCGAGGCTTGTCGTTGAGGATGGCCATCTCGCCGAAGAACTCGCCGGCGCCCAGGGTCGCTAGCGTCTTCTCCTCGCCGCGCACCTCCTTGAAGATGCGCACGCGTCCGCGCGTGAGGACGTACATCTCCGCGCCGGCTTCGCCGTCTCGAAAGAGGATCGTGCCTGCGGGGCTCGTGCGCCCCACCTTGGCGAAGAGTTTGTCGTCTGCCATGCCTCTCCGGTCTCGCCGATGCTATCTGTCCGCCGAGAGGCGGTCAAAAAGGCATGCGTGCGTCTGGGACGCCGCACTGGGATCCAGAGCCAGGTGAGCGCGCAGCAGGCGCAGATCCTCGGGCTCGTCGATGTCGTACCAGGGCGCGAGCAGCTCGACCCGAGCGCCCGCACGCCGCGCGGCGAGCACGGTGTCCGCGAGCGCATGCGGACCCGAGAAGCGCACGCCGTCGAAGAGGTCGGGCCAGGGGCGCCGGCTGCCGACGAGGTAGTAGCCACCGTCCGAGGTCGGACCGAGCACCACGTCGGCGCGTTCGAGGGCGAGGACGCCACTCTCGACCAGCGCGCGCGGCAACGTGGGCATGTCGGTGCCGACGACCACACCACCATCGTGACTCTCGGCCATGCGAGACAAGGCATGGCTGAGCCGCGTGCCCAATCCGCCCGCGACCTGCGCGCGAAGCTCGAGACCGTGGTCGAGGGCGAGCCTCTGCAGCACGGGATGTTCGAGATTACCGGCGCACGAGAGGGCCGTCTCGAAGGCACGGGTCTCGAGGGAACCGGTTTCGAGGGAACCATCGAGATGCTCGAGCATGTCCTCGAGGAAGGCCTGGTAGAGCGCCGCGGCGCCCTCCGCACCCAGGGCCGGGATCAGACGCGTCTTGGTCTGCCCCGCCACGGGTGCGCGCGCGAAGAGGGTCAGTGCGAGGGCCACGCGTACTTGCCCAGCAGCCAGAGGATCTTGATCCCGGCGTTGACGCTCCCTCGCACGGTACCGCTGACCTTGCTCGTCCCGATGCGGTTTCGGTAGCTCACGGGCACCTCCGCGTAAGGCGTCCCGGCGCGCGCTGCCTTGATCTGCATCTCGACCGTCCAACCGAAGTTGCGGTCGACCATGCCGAGCCAGCCCAGCTCGTGCCACGTGATGGCGCGAAAGGGCCCGAGGTCCGTGTAGTGGACGCCGTAGAAGCGCCGCAGCCCGGCGCAGGCGATGGCGTTGCCGACGCGTTGGGGAGGCGTGAGCGAGCCCGACTCGGCGCGTCCGCGCGCGCGGGAGCCGACGACGAAGGCGGCGCGTCCCGACGTGATGGGCTCGAGCAAGGTGCGAAGCTCCGCGGGGTGGTCGCTGTGATCTCCGTCGAGGAAGACGACCACGTCGGGTGGGTCCGTCGCCAGGTAGGCCAGGGCCTCTAGGCAAGCCGCGCCATAGCCACGCTCGGGCTGCGTGACCACGATGGCGCCGGCCTCGCGCGCGACCTGTGCCGTGCGATCGCGGGAGCCGTTGTCCGCCACCACCACGCGACGCACGAGATCCGCGGGGATCTCGCGCAGCACCTCGGGCAGGGCCTGCTCCTCGTCGAGCGCGGGGATGACGACGTCGACGATCATGAGCGAGTGTATGGAGTTCGGCCGCGGGTGTTTCGTCGGAGATGGCCTCGAGACGTGCGGGCATGGTACGCGGAAGAGGATGCTTCGCCACCTCGCCTCCCTGATGACTCTGCTCGTCGCGCTC
>JAACVI010000094.1 GCA_009992505.1 Myxococcales bacterium | reverse complement strand
CGCGCCCGGAGGCGCGGGCCGAAGGCGTACGCACGTACGTCGAGGGTCGTGGCGAGGACCTGAGCCGGCCAGCGGCCCACGCTGCGCCCTCAGTAGCTGAGATCTTCTTCAGCCCGCAGATAAGTCTTCGAGTCGACGAAGATGCGGAAGAGCTCGGGATCGACGTGGCCGTCCTTGACCTCGTAGCCGAGGATGTCGAGGGCGCGGTCGCGCGGCATGGCGCGCTTGTAGGGACGGTCGCGGGCCGTGAGCGCATCGTAGATGTCGGCGATGGTCATGATCTTCGACGCCAGCGGGATCTGCTCCGCCGTGCGGCCGTGGGGATAGCCGCTGCCGTCGAGTTTCTCGTGGTGCGCGCCCGCGATCTCGGGGATGCGCGCGAAGGACTTGCCCCAGGGGATGCGGCTGAGGAAATCCTCCGTGTGCACGACGTGGGAGCGGATCTCCTCCATCTCGGCGTCGTTGAGCGAGCCCCGCCGCACCTGCAGCGAGTGGACCTCCTCGGACGTCAGGAGCGGACGCTCCACGCCGTCACGATCGATGAAGGGCACGGCGCCGATGTGCTCGATCTTGCCGAAGTCCCCCTCGCTGAGCACGGTGGGTTCGTTGGCCTCGAGGATGGTCGCGAGGGCCTGCTCGAGCTGGGCGCGACGCATCAGGACATCGTGTTCGAGCGCCGCGAGTTCGTCCGCGGAGGCGCCGCGTTCGAGCAGCGCCATGCGCCGCGTCAGCGCATCGACCTCGGACCGCGCCAGGGCGTAGTGGACGCGCCAGTTGATGGCGTCGAGATCCTGCGGGTAGAGCTTCTTGGCCTTGATCAGCACCTGCTCGCGCACGCCGATCTTGCCGAAGTCGTGCAAGAGCGAGGCGTACTCGAGCTCCTTCACGTCGCGTCGACTGAAGCGCGCGTCGCGGTAGCTGCCTTCGCCGACGCCGTCGACCGTCTCGGCCAGGCCACACGAGAGCACGCTGACGCGCAAGGAGTGACCGCTGGTGGTCGGATCCCGCTGCTCGATGGCCTGCACGCTCGCGCGCACGAAGCCCTCGAAGATGCTGCGGATCTCCTGGTAGAGCAGCGCGTTCTCGAGCGCGATGCCGGCCTGGCTGGCCAGGCTCGCGAGCAGGTCGGCGGAGCGCTCGTCGAAGGCCATCACCTGCTGCTTGAAGGCAGCGGCGTCGGTCAGCTTCTGCTCGGGCCGACGCTTCTTGTTGATCAGCTGAATGACGCCGATCACCTCGTCCTCGGCCGAGATCATGGGCACGGTGATCATGGAGCGCGTGCAATAGCCAACGCGCTGATCGAAGCTGCCGTCGAAGCCGTAGGGCGCGTCCGCGGGGATGGCGTAGACGTCCGCGATGGAGATGGGACGTCGCGCGACCACCGCGTATCCGGCGATGGAGTCGGTCGAGACGGGCATGGTGAACTCGCTGGACTCAAAGTCGCAGGAGTCGTTTTGGGAGAGCTTGAAGCGCAGAACGCGCGCGGCGCCTTCGCCCTCGACCACGTAGATGCTGCCGGCGTCGGCGCCCGTGACGTAGCGGCTCTTCTCCAGGATGAGGTCGAGCAGGCGATCGATGTCGCGCTCCTGCGTCAGCGCCTTGGAGATCTCGAGCACCTCCTGGAACTCGTATCGGAAGCGGTCGAGGGAGACGGACATGCGCACGTCCGAGCGACGCAGCTCCAGGCGCTCGAACAAGCCCTCGAGGGCGCAATCGAAGACGTCCTTCTCGCCCAGCTCGGGCACGCGGCCGACGATCACGCCCGGAGGCAGGTGATGCATCAGCTCGGGTTCTTCATGGCCGAGCAGCAACAGCGCCGCCTCGCCGCGTGCGAGGCTCTGGGAGTAGGGCAGGATGACGTCGTCGGGGGAGGCGTCGCCCGCGGCGATGATCACCAGCGCGTTCTTGCGGCGCACCTCGACGGTGCTCCCCGCGACCAGGGACTCGAAGCCGCTCAGGCGCTCGCAGCTCTCCACCGCAGCGATGAAGCCGGAGACGCTTGACTCAGTCATAAGGCTCTCCACGCGGCGCTGCATCGCCGCGCATCTCTTCGCGTGCGAGCCGCGCTTGCAAGCGCTCGGCGTCGCGGGAGTCGTACGCCCGCACGATGCGCTGCACGAGCGGGTGCCGGACCACATCCACGTCGCTGAAGTAGCGGAAGGCGATGCCCTCGACGCCGTCGAGGAGCTGCTCCGCGTCACGCAGCCCGCTGAGCTGACCGTGGTGGAGATCGACCTGCGTGCTGTCGCCGGTGATCACGGCCTTGGAGTCGAAGCCGAGGCGAGTGAGGAACATCTTCATCTGCTCGGCGGTCGAGTTCTGGGCCTCGTCGAAGATCACGAAGCAGTCGTTCAGGGTGCGCCCGCGCATGAAGGCCAGGGGCGCGACCTCGATGGTGCCGCGTTCGATCAGCGCCTTGGCGCGATCCGGGTCCATCATGTCTTCCATGGCGTCGTAGAGCGGCCGCAGATAGGGGTTCACCTTCTCCGCCAGGTCGCCCGGCAAGAAGCCGAGGTGCTCGCCCGCCTCCACCGCTGGTCGACAGAGCACGATGCGACGCACGCGCTGTTCGCGCAGCGCGCGGATGGCCATGGCCATGGCGAGGTAGGTCTTGCCCGTGCCCGCGGGGCCGATTCCGAAGACGATGTCGTGCGCCTCGATGGCGTTCACGTAGCGCTGCTGGGCCACGCCCTTGGGCGCCACGATGCGCCGCGAGTTCGTGGTCAGGATGACCTGGCCGAAGACCTCCCGCAGATCGATCTCGGGGTGCGCCTTGGCCGAGCGCGCCGCGCGCGTCAGCTCGTGCTCGGAGAGGCTGCGTCCGCGCAACAGATCGAGCAGGCCCAAGAGCACGCGCTGCGCCAGAGCGAGCTTCGCGGGATCGTCGCCTTCCACGCGGATGGTGTCACCGCGCAGCCCGAAGCCCACGCCGATCTCGGTGGAGATGCTGCGCAGATGCGAGCCGCCCGGTCCCGTGAGGCGCAAGAGCAGGTCCGAATCGTCCACGACGATGTCGCGGCTGGACCCGCGCTCGGCGCGCTCCGAGCCAGGGTCCGAATCTGAGGCCGAAGAGGTCAAAGGCGTGTTCACGCTAGCCCCGATGCTGGCACGGGCGCAAGGGCCGACGGGGCGCCCCAGGTGCGGCGCCAGAGCGCTCCCGACGACGCCTCAGCCAGGGCAGACGAAATGGCAGGCGTTGGCAGCAGCGCGCATGCGCGCGAGGTCGGAGGCGGCCACACAGACCCCGATATCGCTGCTCGCGATGGAGAGGCAGGCGAGGTCCGGAGGGCAGGCGACGCCCGCGAAGCCACCGCACGTCGCCGTGCCCACGGGCATGCAGGCGGCGCCCGCGCAGGTCAGCCCGGACGCACAGGCGCCGCCACCGGCACAGGCCCCGCCCCAGGCGTCACAGCTCGGGGCCGTGCCGGAGTCGGTCGGCGTGCCGGAGTCGGAAGAAGAACGAGCAAAGAAAGTCGATTTGAAGTCATGTCATGCGGGGTACGGATATTCGCGTGCCATGCAACTCGCTGCGGGCGACAGCTTGCATGCAAGCGCACATTGCCCCAGCGAACCACGGGTGCACGGATCCGACGTCTACGCTACGCGACGAGCGCGTGCTCAGGGCGTGCCAGGGCAGACGAAGTGGCTGGCGGCGTCCGAGCCGCACGTGCAGTCGACCTCAGCCGGCGTGAGACATGGCCCGGCGTCCCCGCCGGCCCAGTACACGCAGACGAGGCCCGCGGGGCACATGGCTCCGGCGAAACCACCGCAGATGCCCGTGCCCGTGGGCACGCAGACGCCGGTGTTGCACTCCAACCCCGTGCCACAACCATCGGCGCCCGAGCAGCTCACGCCATAGCCGTTGCAGGTCGCGGTGCCCGAGTCGGTCGCCGTACCGGAGTCGGTGGTCGTACCGGAGTCGGTCGCCGTACCGGAGTCGGTCGCCGTACCGGAGTCGGTGGTCGTCCCGGAGTCGGTGGTCGTACCGGAGTCGGTGGTCGTACCGGAGTCGGTCGCCGTACCGGAGTCGGTCGCCGTGCCGGAGTCGGTCGCCGTGCCGGAGTCGGTGGCCGTGCCGGAGTCGGTGGCCGGTGTGCCCGAGTCGCCGCCGCAGCCGAAGCCGACCAGGGCGAACGTCAGGAGGAGGGAGTGCGAGAGTCGAGTGGAAGTCATGGGGCGAAGTGTGCTGAAGCGCGACGCCGGCGCAAGGGGGTTGACCGAAGGCGGGCGTCGCGACCCAAACCGCTGTGGCCCATCTCCCGAAGCTGGCTAGCGCGGACTCGCCACGGGCACGAG
>JAACVI010000315.1 GCA_009992505.1 Myxococcales bacterium | reverse complement strand
CCAGATCGTCGCCATCGAGGGCGGCGCCGACGTGGACGTCACTCATCTGCGCGATGCGGTAGCCGTGCAGGGCCTGCGGCAGTCCGGCGATGGGTACCCGCACGTGAAAGACCTGGGGTTCGCGCGAGGCCTCCCACATACCCCGCCCGGTCCACACGCTGGTGGCGCCGAGGATCATCGCGTTGCCGCCCGAGAGAAGCGCACGCCGCCGGCCCTGGTCGACGGGCCGCTCCTTGAAGCGACCGAGCAGGCGCGGCAGCCGCGACGCCAGCGTCAGCAGATCGCGGCCAAGCAGCAGCGCGAAGAGGATCGCAAACATGCCCATGCTCACGTAGCCCAGCTCCACGATGGGCTTGAACCAGGCCTCGCCACCCCAGACGCGGCCCGGACCCATGGCCACCACCGCCAAGCTCGCCAGCACGCCCCACCCGATGCGCGCCCAGCGCTGCTTCTTGCCCGTCAGCGTCGCCGTCATGCGCGCCGCCATGTACACCTGGGCGCCCGCCCAGATGCAGGTGGCCAGCGCAAAGAACACGTACATGCCATGCATTGCCCCCACTCTGGGGCATCGGGGCTCACGTGCAACGGTCGGCGGCGCAGGACTGTGGTACAAGGCCGTCGTGCCAGCGCTGCTGCTCTTCCACCGTCTCTTCATCGCGAACCGTGGCGAGGTCGCCGTGCGCATCGCCCAGGCCGCCGATGCCCTGGGCATCACGCCCGTCTTCGGTGTCTCCGAGGCCGACCGCGACGCGCCCTACACCCGCGGCCGTGAGGTCGTCGTGCTCGGTAAGGCGCGCGCCACGGAGAGCTACCTGAACCGCGAGCGCGTGGTGCAGGCGGCCGTGCAGTCTGGGTGCACGGCGCTCCATCCGGGCTGGGGTTTTCTGGCCGAGGATCCCGTCTTCGCCAGCCTGGTCGAGGCCCACGGCGTGACCTTCGTGGGACCGCCCGCGCACGTGATGGCCGCGATGGGCAAGAAGACGCCCGCCAAGCGCGCCATGGCCGCCGCTGGGCTGGGCGTGATCGAGGGCAGCGAGGGCGTGCTCGCGGACGCGGAGCAGGCGGCCGAGGTCGCCGCCAGCGTGGGCTTCCCCATCCTGCTCAAGGCCGAGAGCGGGGGCGGCGGACGCGGCATGCGCATCGCGCGCAGCCTGGGCGACGTCCACGCGGCCTACGGCGAGGCCCAGGCCGAGAGCGCCGCCTGCTTCGGCGACTCACGCCTCTACCTGGAGCGCCTGCTCGAGCGTGGCCGACACGTCGAGGTGCAGCTGCTCGCGGATCGCTACGGCAACGTCGTCCACCTCGGAGCGCGTGACTGCAGCGTGCAGCGCAACCATCAGAAGCTGATCGAGGAGTCGCCCGCGCCCACCGTGGAGCCCGCGGAGATGGCGCGCACCTTCGAGGCCGCCGTGCGCGCCACCCGCGACATCGGCTACGTCGGCGCTGGCACCATGGAGTTTCTGCTGGCCGAGGACGGCCGCCTGCGCTTCATGGAGATGAACACGCGCCTGCAGGTCGAGCACGGCGTCAGCGAGATGTTGATGGACGTGGATCTGGTTACGGCCCAGCTCCGGATCGCCGCCGGTGCGCGCCTCGAGCTGAGCCAGGAGCAGCTGAAGCCCCGCGGCCACGTGATCGAGTGCCGCATCAACGCCGAGGATCCGGCGCGCGGCTTCGCGCCCACGCCGGGCAAGGTCACGCGCTTCGGTCCGCCGCTCACCCCAGAGGGTGCTCGTGGCGACATCCGCGTCGACACCCACGCGGAGCCGGGTTACGTGGTCGGCCCCCACTACGACAGCCTGCTGGCCAAGCTCTTGGTGCGCGGCGCCGATCGCGAAGACGCGCGCAAGAAGATGATCGAAGCCCTGGACGCCTTCGTGATCGAGGGCGTCTCCACCACCATCCCCTTCCATCGCGCCGTGCTCAGCTCCGAGGCCTTCTCGCGCGGCGAGTACTTCGCTGGCGAGCTGCCCGGCTTCACTGCCCCCAGCGAGACTGTGGCGGGAGAGGCGACCAGCCCATGACTCACGTTCCGTTGAACAGCATCGGCCGCCTGCGCAGCGCCTTCCTCGACGACGCCCTGTACGAGGAGCAGCGCGCGGAGCTGGGCGCCCTGGAAGCACGCCTGGAAGAACGGCGCGCCGAGGTGCAGGCCGGCTGGGGCGAGAAGTACGTCGAGCGCGTGCACGACAAGGGCAAGCTCACGGCGCGTGAACGCGTCGAGCAGCTGAAGGATCCGGGCACGCGCGTGTTCGAGGTCGGCACCTTCGTCAACTACGGCCGGCAGTTCGGCAAGCTGCGTTCCCCCGGCGCGGGCGTGGTCACGGCCTTCGCCCAGGTCGAGGGTCGCCACGTGATGGTGATCGCCAACGACAACACCGTCGCCTCCGGCGCGTGGTGGCCGATGACGCCCGAGAAGATCCAGCGCGCCCAGCACATGGCGCTCGAGCTCAAGGTGCCGGTCGTCTACCTCGTCGACTGCAGCGGGCTCTTCCTGCCCGAGCAGTCACGCAGCTTCGGCGGTGCGCGCGGCGCGGGCCACATCTTCAAGATGAACAGCCTCCTGAGCCAGGCTGGCGTGCCGCAAATCGCCGGCGTGCTCGGCGACTGCATCGCGGGCGGCGGCTACATGCCGATCATCAGCGACCGCGTCTACATGACCGAGCAGGCCTACATGGTGATCGCTGGCGCCGCGCTGATCAAAGGCGCCAAGAGCCAAAAGATCACCAGCCTCGACATCGGCGGACCGGAAGTCCACGTGCACGCCTCGGGTTGCGCCGACATCCGCGTGCCCGACGACGAGACGCTGCTCGCGTGCATCCGCGCCGAAGTCGCGCGCCTGCCCAGCACGGCCATCGACTACTACCGCGGCGGCACGGGCCCCATGGATCCCGCCCAGCCCGCGCGTGAGCTCGCCGGCATCATCCCGAGCGACGCGCGTCAGGTGTACGAAGCCGAAGAGGTGCTCGCGCGCCTGGTCGACCAAGGCCTGTTCTGGGAGGTCATGCCCGACATCGGTCGCGAGATGATCTGCGGCATCGGCCGCGTCTCCGGCCTGTTCACCGCCTTCGTGATCAACCGCCAAGGTCTGGTCGACGACCCCGAGCATGCCAAGCGACGACGACCCGCGGGCATCCTCTACCGCGGCGGCATCGCCAAGATCAGCGCCTTCAGCCGCGCCTGTGAGAGCGATGGAATCCCGCTGGTCTGGCTGCAGGACATCGCTGGCTTCGACATCGGCGCCGAGGCGGAGCGCCACGGCCTGCTCGCCTACGGATCGAACCTCATCTACACCAACAGCGAGAAGAAGAGCCCGGTCTTCACCATCTTGCTGCGCAAGGCCTCGGGCGCTGGCTACTACGCCATGGCCGGCCTGCCCTACGACCCCATCGTGCAGCTCTCGACGCCCATCTCGCGTCTGAGCGTGATGGAGGGGCGCACCCTGGCCATCGCCACCTACAACACCAAGCTCGACGACGACTTCGAGATCGTGACCAAGGATCCGGAAGAGCGCGCGGCCATCGAGCAAGGCATGCGCGAGGTCGAGCAGCGCATCGAAGCGGACATGGATCCCTACGTCGCCGCGAGTCGCCTCGACACGGACGAGATCGTGCGCCTCGACGAGGTGCGACCGTGGCTCGAGGCGTTGATCGAGATGAGCTACCAGGGCATCGGCGCGCGTCGCGTAAAGAACCCGCGCATCTGGTCCATGCACGATCTGCACGAGCTGACGGAGGGCCTCGAGTGAAGCGCTTCGAGGTCACGACAACTGCGCTCGACGACGGAGGCCACGCGCTCCTCTGTCCCGCCGTGGGCTACGTGCTGGGCCTGCCTGCGCCCGGTCACGTGCTGATGGGCGGCGAGGTCCTCGCCCAGCTCGAGGTGTTGGGCGTGCGTCACGCGCTCACCGTGCCTGCGTCCGTGCGCGGTCGCGTCGCCGCGGGTGCCGGCGCCGGCGCGCCCCTCTACTCTGCCGCCTACGGCGACGAGCTCTTGCGCCTCGAAGCGCTGGGCGACGTCCACGACGCGCATGGCGAGCGGGACGCCGACAACGTGCTGAGCACGGGGCCGACCCTGCGCGCGCCCATGACCGGACGCTTCTACGTGCGTCCCGGGCCGGACAAGGCCCCCTTCGTCTCCGTGGGCGACATCCTCGAAGCCGGCCACACCGTCGGCCTGCTCGAGGTGATGAAGACCTTCAGCCGCGTGCTCTACGAGGGCGCAGCGCTCCCCGCGCGCGCACGCGTCCTCAACATCGTCCCCGCCGACGGAGACGACGTCGAAGAAGGCGCCCCGCTGCTGGAGTTCGAAGCCGCGGATTGAAGGCGCGGCTTGAAGGCGCGGATTGAAGGCGCGGCTTGGCGTTGCGGTGCCGCGGATGCTCTGCGCTCGCCCCGCTGTCGCATCTACTCGGGTTCGGGTCCCTTCGAAGGCTCGGGCTCGTGGGACTGCAACCACTCTGCGGCCATGGCCATGGATGGCCAGCGCCCAGCCGCCGATCAGGATGAACTCACCTTGGCGTCGACCAGCGCAACCAGCAGGTCGCGGAAGTCCTGGTTGAAGATGCGGGCCATTCGATGTGGAAGATTTCGCCGGGCATCTCGTCACGAGGGCAGGTCCGCCGCCGAAGAACAGCAGGTTCAGCGCGATGATTCCAGCCAACACCACCGCGCCCACCAACATGCGAACCCTCAGCTCCCGCAGCTCCGCACGAAGGTCGGACCAAGCTGGGGTCGTCCCCAGTTCATGCCCGCAGCAATCGCAGCGCACCACTCCGGGCACAGGGAGGGTGCGGCAGAGCTCGCACTCGACGACATCCTGCCCCCGCACCATCGACCGAGGATAGCGGCAGTATTCCGCCGGACGCGACGTCTCACGTGTGGCCGCGACGCTCCAGCCTCAGCGAGGAAGCGCCCCGCGCACGGCGCGCGTTGGCGCGACGTGACTCGCATGGGACACTCGCCCTCGAGGGCGCAGAAGACACACGACGCGGTGACGTTCCTGCAAGCGCGCTTCGGGCGCGAGGGTGACGCGCAGCGGGCCGTGGGCGCGAAGGCGTACATGAAGAGCGCGCTGCGCTTCGTCGGCGTGACGCAAGCCCAGCTTCGTGCGGCGGCGCGGGACTACGTGACGGGGCATCCCGAGCTGACGCGTTCGGACTTGCATCAGCTCTCTCGCGCGGCCTTCGCCACCGACGCGTTCGAAGTTCGCAGCGGCGCCATCGCGATCCTCGAGCGCAAGCGCAAGCTGCTCACGGAAGAGGATTTGAGCTGGCAGCTCGATCTCGTGCGCGAGGCGTCCTGCTGGGCGCACGTCGACTGGCTCGCGACCAAGGTCATCGGGTTCGTCGTCTCCGACGGACCGCTCGCGAAGAAGTCCCTGCGCCTGTGGGCTCGTGATCCGCATCTCTGGGTTCGACGCACGGCGCTGCTCGCGCAGGAGGACGCGTTGCGCAGCGGCACGGGCGACTATGCGCTCTTCGCCCAAATCGCCGAGCCGATGCTCGTGGAGCGCGAACTCTGGATCCGGAAGGCCATCGGCTGGGTGCTCCGAGACCTGTCGCGGAAGCGCCCCGAGCTGACGTGCGCGTTTCTGCGTCAGCACGCCACGCGCTGTTCGGGTCTGACCTTTCGCGAGGCGAGCAAGCACCTCGACCCCGCCGTTCAGGCCGAGCTGCGCGCTCTCCGCGGCTGACTCGACATCCGCGACTCGGCTTGTTCGACGCGTTCGTCCGCGCGACGGCTACGCCGCTGCGTGCTCGAGCGTGGGGGCTCGCTCGGGTCCGCGATCGAGGCGGGCGTCGCGGCGCATGTCGGCGTCGCCGACCATCACCGCCACCGTCTTTTTCAGGCGGGTGAACACGCTCTCTTGCACGTAGGGCACGCCGTGCTTCTCGCAGATGGCCTTCACCTCCGGCTGCACGCGCCGCAGCGCGGTCATGGGCAGGTCGGGATAGAGGTGATGTTCGATCTGGTAGTTGAGGTAGCCGTGGAGGAAGTCGTTCAGGTCCCCGCCGGTGCGGAAGTTCGTCGAGCCGAGGATCTGACGCAGATAGAAGTCCGCGCGTCCCTCGGTCGTGCCCTCGAAGCGATAGATGTCGTCGCCCACGTGGTTGGGCACGATGACGACGAAGCCGTGGAGGTTGGTCAGCGCCTCGGCCGCCACGGAGTTGAGCGCGACGCTGGCCACTGCCCAGGGCCCAAGGGGCGCGAAGAGGGCGGGCACGACCACGAAGGTGCCAAGAAAGTAGGGCATGAGTGCCTTCAACCACAGCGCCGGATCCCGCAGCGTGTTGTGCACGTTCGCGTACACGGGCGCGTCTCCGCGGCGTCGCGCCATCGCGTTCTGATGTTCGTAGCGCGCGTTCGGCGCGTAGTAGCCGAACTTCCAACCCGTCGCCATGATGGCGACGAGTGCGCGCTTGGTCCATCGCGGCACGTTGGCGCCGCGCAGGAACTCGAGGTTGCGCTCCACCAGATCGGGGTCGGCTTCCTCCCCGAGGCGATAGTGGTGCAGCAGGTTGTGCTCCGTGTTCCAGGCCTCGGGCTCGATCCAATCGAACCAATCCACCAGACGGCGCCAGCCCTTGGCGAAGACCTTGCTGTGGCGCGTCTTGGGCACGCCCGGCACGCGATCGTAGCCGCGGTGCGTGACGTGATGGCCGACCATCGCCCAGCGCGTGATGCGCCCCGTGCTCAAGAGCGCGGCCGACAGCGGATTCGGCGCGATCCACGCGGTCGCGTAGCCCAGGGTCGAGCAGGTGCGTCCCCAGCGCTCCATCTTCGTCAGGTGCGCTGCGTCCTCGGGCCCGAGGGAGCGCTTCGCCCTGTCCCGTAGCTCGTCGAGCTCCTCTGCGAACGCCTCCAGATCGAGCGAGTCGAGGAAATCGCCCGTGGCCTCGGGGGCGTCTTGGTCAAACATGGCGGCAAGGGTGAAGCTTCGCGCGCCGCCCGCAACCCGATTCCATCGGCGGCGACCCTCCCGTCGC
>JAACVI010000314.1 GCA_009992505.1 Myxococcales bacterium | reverse complement strand
AGGCCGACCACGGCCGTCGACAGCGAGGGCACGTAGGTGGTGATCAATAGCGCGATCAGCAAGAGCCCCACGAAGGGCACGACGGATCGGTAGATCAGCGTGACCGGCTTGTTGAAGCGGAAGCTCGATATGAACAGGTTCAAGCCGACCGGCGGCGTCATGTAGCCGATCTCGAGGTTCAGCAGGAACACGATGCCGAGGTGGTAGGGGTTGATGCCGAACTGAGCCGCGATGGGCACGATCAGCGGCACGACCACGACGATGGCCGAGAAGATGTCCATCAACATCCCGACCACGAGCAAGAAGAGGTTCAGCACCAGCAGGAACATCACCGGCGACGAGATGAAGGAGCTCATCGCGTCGAGGATCTTCATCGGCACCTGCGCTTGGATCAGGTAGGCGGTGAAACCGATGGCGGTGGTCAGGATGGCGAGGATGGCGCCGACGAGCGTCATCGACTCGCGAATCACGCGCGGCAGATCGCGCCGGAAGGTGATGTCGCGATAGACGAAGACCTCGATCACGAGCACGTAGATGGCGGTGAACGCGGCCGCCTCGTGGATGCGCAGCCAGCCGAGGTAGAGCCCCGCGAGCAGCACGACCGGGAGCATGACCTCCCACTTGCCTTCCCACAGCGCCTTGAACGCGGCACGCGCGTTGAACGGCGTGCGCTTCATCTTGTGGCGGACGCCGGTCGACACGGCGTAGAGCGCCAGGGCGCCGACCGTGAGGATGCCGGGCAGGATGCCAGCCAGGAAGAGACGCTCGATCATGACGCCCGCGACCACACCGTAGAGCACGATGGGCAGGCTGGGCGGGAAGAGCAGGCCCAGGGAGCCGCTGGTGGTGACGAGGCCCAACGAGAACTTCTCGTCGTAGTTGTCGGCCAGAAGCGCGGGATAGAGCAGGCCGCCGATGGCGACGATGGTGATGCCGCTGCCGCCGGTGAAGGTGGTGAAGAAGGCCGAGGCCAGGATGCAGACGACGGCCAGGCCCCCTGGCATCCAGCCCACCCACGCTCTGGACATGGCCACGAGACGCCGCGGCGTCCCGCTCTCGGCCATCAGGTAACCGGCGAAGGTGAAGAGCGGAATGGTGACGAGCAGTGGCGAGTCGGCGAACTTCTCGCTGAAGACGTCGTTCGCGGCGCCGGTGATGCTCGTATCGGGCAGCGCCGAGAAGAGCAGCATGGCCGCCGCACCGAAGATAGTGAAGAGCGGCGCGCCGATCAGCGCCAGCAGGACGAGCAAGACGATGAGGAGTCCGTCCACGTCTACTCCACGTCCGACTTGGTCGCATCGTCGGGGGCAGCATCGTCGGGGGCAGCATCGTCGGGGGGAGCGTCGCCTTCAGAAGCGGCTGCGTCGTCGTCGGCGGGGACGGTCTCCTCGCGCACGACGGTCGTCTCGGCGTCGGGCGCGTAGCCCGAGAGGCTCATGCCCGCGACCACGGTGTGCAGCGCGAAGCGCACGGACATCACGACGAACATCGCGGGCGCGATCAACTGCAGCGCGGTGTCGGGCGTGGAGACATGAGCGCCCAGGCGGTCGAGTCCGGAACGAACGGCACAGAAGACTTCCGGCCTGACCAGCCGGGCGTCCGTGAGCGCGGCAGCCGTCGCGTCGCAGATGTGCAGCGAGGCGCCGGCGTCATCCATGACCTGCATGGTGAAGGGGACATCCCCCGCGTTGTTCATCACGGCCTGGAAGAAGACGCGGGCCAGGAAGAAACAGGTGATGGACGCGAACGCGCCGACGACCACCGCGAGCAACGCCTGCGCGCGCTTGGGCGAGATGCGCGCGAGCACGTCGATGGCGATGTGCTTCTCGTTGTGAGTGGCGAGGGAGGCGCCAAGGAAGGCCAGCCAGAGGGTCGACTTCTGCATGAAGGAGTCGCCCCAGGAGAGGTGCTCCAGCGCCGTATTCGCCCAGTGGACGTGGACGAGCGTTAGGTTGCGCAGGAGCGCCTGCGACGCCGCCACGAGGATGAGCAGGAGCAGCACGACGGACGCGATCGCGGCCTCGCCGCGCGCCAAGCCCACGTCGAATCTTCGCAGCAGCTTCAAGTGTCGGACGCCGAGAGCTCGGACGAGCTAGACGGAGACAGCGTGAGGGCGCGTATGTCGATCAGCCGAACCATCACTCGGCAGCGGCCGCGGTCACGCGGTCGAGCAAGCTGCGTGGGTAGAGCCGCCCGGCGAGGTTGTTGCGAGTCGTCGCCGCAGCGGCGGCCCACTCGGCCTCATTGGCGGAGATGTCGACGGCGGTGGTGCCGCGACGCTGAATGGTGGCGAAGGCGCGCTCATCGTCGCGCCTCACCGCCCGGCGAAGCGCGGCGTGCGCCTGGGCCGAGGTCTCGTCGAGGGCCGTGCGGAGATCCTCCGGCAGGGCGTCGTACTTGTCCTTCTTGAGCACGGCGGCACCGATCAGGATGCCCATGTTCTGCTGCGTCACGAAGTTGAGGCGCGTGTACCACTGGAGCGCGACGGCCGCGAGGGCGGAGGACGGGACGGTGTCGACCATGCCCGTCTGGAGCGCGGGGTAGACCTCCGGAACGCCCAAGCGCACGGGGTTGGCGCCCACGACGCTCAGGAACTCCGAGAAGACGGTGTCGTCACGCCAGGCCCAGGGTCGCACGGAGCGCAGATCCCTGGGGTGTTCGATCCGGACCTTGGAGAAGAGCCGCAGCTTGCCCGCGTCGCCCCACCCCAGGAGGTGATAGCCGTTGGTGTCGAACTGCTGCTCGAACTGACCCTGGAAACGGTGCCGCACGCGGTCGAGCTGATCGTACTCGCGGAACAGGCCGGGGACGGCCAGGACCATCACCGGGCGCACGATCTGACCCAGGCCCGTCGAGGTGACGACGGCACCATCCATCTGTCCCGCGCGCATCTTGCGCACGAAGTCGCGCTCGTCGCCCTGGCTGCCGCCCGGATAGAACTGCAGCGTGAGCCTGCCCTGAGTGCGCTGGCTAAGCGTGTTGTTCCAGGCATTGAAGATGCGCATCCACGTCGAGCCCTGCGGGGCGAGCGTGGCGATGCGCAGGACGACGTGGTCGCCCTGTGCCTGACTGCTCTGCCCGGGGACGATGAACGCGGCGGCGAGGAGGAGGAGCGGGATTAGGAGTCTGCGCGACATATCATCTCTCGGTTCTACGACGGGCTCGGGTCTGGGACGGTTTCGAAGGATCGACAGGCTCGATGGGAAGCGGGAACCAAGCCACAGACCCCACGGTCACGCCCTTTCGGACGCCCCCCGTGAGGGAAAGATTCAACAGCATCTCGCTCTCGGAGTACAGAGTTTTAGCGGAGATGCGCTGCGTCGTCAGCTGGCGGGGACGAAGAGTTGGTCCACCTGACGCAGGTATCGTGCAGCGCGCCGCTTGGCGATGCGGTTGCCGAGGCGCGCCTCGGGCATGACGTCACCCGCCTCGAGCACCTCGCGCAGCAGCGAGATGAAGAGCTCGCGATCCTGACGCTTGACCGCGTAGGTCTTGGCCATGTTGACCAGCACCAGCAAGCTGTGACGCTGCGAGATGCGGAGCGCCCGCTCCCAGTACTGCTGCGCCTCGTCGAGGTTGGCGCCGAGGCCCGAGGTGTGGAGCACGGCCAGGAAGGTCACGCCCGCGCCGTTGTAGTAGTTCGGATCGAGCGCCACGGAGCGCTCCACCAACGCCTGAGCGAAGGGCAGATCGGCCACGGCGTCCATGTCGTCCTTGGCCGCGTTGATGTAGGAACCCCACGCGTAGCCCGTCCACAGCAACCTGTTGGCCTCGTCGGGGTCGTCGAACTCGCGATCGAGCCAGGCCTCGAAGGTCTCGAGGCCTCCCGTCATGGCTTCGTCCATGCCGTCGTGATCGAGGCTGATCCAGAACTTCCCCAGGTCCCGAGCGCGCGCGTAGAGCAGCTTGGCGCGGCGCAGCTGGTAAAGTGACTCCTCGTAGTCGCCGGCGATCGCGGCGGCCTCCGAGCGATCCTCCACCCAGCCATAGGCGTAGGAGGTGTAGGCGCGCGTCGCTTGCTCGAGGAAGATCTCGTTCTCGGGCGCGATGCGCAGGAAGCCCTCCATCTGGACGATCTGAGCGGGCAGCGCCTCGCCCACCATGTCGTAGTCCCAGTGACCCTCCACGGCCGGACTCGCGCGATGCAGCGCATCGGCCATGGTGGAGTTCAGGGTGAACTTGGTCAGGTCGCAGCCCGAGCCAAAGACGAGGGTCGAGAGACCCAGAAGAACGAGGGTGGTGGTGACACGCATGACTGCCTGTCTACGCAGGCGCCCCAACCGTTGTCAATGTCGTCCCCCGCCGCGGCCCGGTGAT
>JAACVI010000585.1 GCA_009992505.1 Myxococcales bacterium | reverse complement strand
TCGGCGAGGGTGTTGCGGTAGTCGAGGTCGGCGTCGACGCTCGTCATGAACCGCATCGCCTTCTTGTCGCGCAGGTGCTCGGACGGGATCGTCTTGAGCATGTCGCGCAGCAGGTTCTTGGTGATGGGCGCGGCGCCAGCGTCCACGACGTTGCTCGTCGCCTGCTTGAGCACGCCATCCATCACCGCGAGGAAGGGATCGGCCGACAGCGTGTCGCCGTTGATCAACACCTCCTCCATGTCGCGGCTGATGGCCTCCGCCATCATCTCCATGATCGTCTGACGCAGCTCGCCGCGCTCGATGCTGTCCTCCAGCACCTCGTCCGAGAGGCGGACCTCGGCCTTGAAGAGCTTGGCGTCGAGCTCGACCTGGGAGAGGTCGGGCCGGGCGCGGTCGGCGACGCCAAGGGCCGTGGCCTCCTGGCCGGGCCGGAGCACGCGGCTGCCGAACTTGATCTTCGAGAGCTGCTGCTTCGGCGACGCCATCGGGACGACGGTCGCCAGCCGCATCAGCGGCGAGTCCTTGATGAGCAGGCGCATGAACTTCTGCGCCTGCGCCGGCTTGAGCAGCCCGCCGCCAGCGGTCAGATCCGCGAGCGCCAGGTCGGCCTTCTGCAGGATGGTGCGGTTGTCGGTGTAGCTCATGGGCGGGGGCTCCTTACAGGTCGTGGAAGGAGACCGCCTTGTCGACGCTCTCCCGGTCCATCGGGTGGTTGAGGTCCATCGGCCACCCGACCTCTTCGGGCTCGGCCTTGCGCACGCGCTCGGTGCTCGTGCTGTTGGGCAGGCCGAACTGCTTCTCGACCCGCGCCAGCCGCTGCTGCTGCTCCTTCACCGTCTCGGCGAGGGCGCGGAAGGACGCCGTCATCGCCTCGAGGCTGGCGGTCAGCTGCTCGGGGAGCGCGGGCGTCGGTGTCGGCGCTGGCGCTTCGTCCGGCTTCGCCGCGGCGGTCAGCGACGCGAGCTGGGCGAGCGCCGCTCGGGCCGATGCCAGGTTCGCCTCGAACGACGCTTCCTCAGCGGGCGCGCCCTCATCGGCTCCCTCGATCTCGTCTGCGCCTCCGTCGTCGCCCGGGGCGGGGACACCAGCGCGGGCGAGCAGCGCCTCGGCGGTCGCCTTCAGCTCGGACGCGAGCGGCGCCAGACGCGGGTCCGCGGTGTGGGCACCGAGCGAGCCGAGGAGCTCGACCGTGCTGGTCAGCCCCTCGAGCGCAGTGACGGCGTGTGCGAGCAGCGGATCGATC
>JAACVI010000584.1 GCA_009992505.1 Myxococcales bacterium | reverse complement strand
GGGAGAGGCGTCGTCCCGGGATGGCTCCGAGTGTAGACTGGTTCCGTTCCCCTTGGGAGGCGCAAAGCCTCGAGGATTCGTTGGCATGCGGCACATGACCTGGTTTCGCTCGCTGGCTCTCTTCTCGATCTTCCTGGCCATGGCGTGCTCCGGCGGCCAGCGCTCGGACGGAGGCCTGGACGCCAGCGTCGACGCGGCCGACGCGAGCCCGACGGACGCGGCCGAGGTGGACGGCTCCGTGGACGGCTCCCTCGACGCGAGCGTCGACGCGAGCGTCGACGCGGGCTCCGACGCCACGACCCTGCCTGCCTACTGCCGCGACGGGCGGCGCAGCGGCGACGAGACGGCCATCGACTGTGGGGGCTCCTGCCTGGGCTGTGACGCGGGTTCGGCCTGCGCCTTCAACCGCGACTGCGCGAGCGGCATCTGCGACCACGCCGTCTGCCAATCCGCCAGCTGCGTCGATGGCACGCGCAGCGGCGACGAGACGGCCATCGACTGTGGGGGCTCCTGCCTGGGCTGTGACGCGGGTTCGGCCTGCGCCTTCAACCGCGACTGCGCGAGCGGCATCTGCGACCACGCCGTCTGCCAATCCGCCAGCTGCGTCGATGGCACGCTGAACGGCGACGAGACGGACGTGGACTGCGGCGGCAGCTGTCCCAGCGCATGCCGAGTGGGCCTGGGCTGTGCCGTGGACGCGGACTGCATCGACCACGTCTGCCGCGCCGACCTGTGCATCCCGGCGATGTGCGCCGATGGTGCCCTCAGCGACACGGAGACGGACGTGGATTGCGGCGGCGAGATCTGCGATGCCTGCGGCGACGGCTTGCGCTGCGTGCTCGACAGCGACTGCGCCTCGACGCGCTGCCTGTTCAGCTTCTGTCTCGCCTCGAGCTGCACCAACGGCGTGCTCGACAGCGGCGAGGCCGACATCGACTGCGGCGGCGCGTGTCCGCTCTGCCCCAGCGGGAGCAGGTGCACGGCGGCCACGGACTGCGCCTCCGGCACCTGTGAGGGAGGCTCTTGCGTCGCGGGCGCGCGCAGCTGCTTCGAGCTCTTCACCGCCGACCCCAGCCTGCCTTCGGGCATGTACGAGATTCAGCCCGATCCCGCGGGCGCCATCTACGGCGTCTACTGCGACATGACGACCGACGGCGGCGGCTGGACCTTGGTGGCCTCGAGCCTCGGCGAAACGCTGAACGACGAGCGCTCCGACTGGTATGCCGACCTCTCCCGACCCGTGCCGACGGCCGCGCACACGGGCATCTGGGACGGTCTG
>JAACVI010000313.1 GCA_009992505.1 Myxococcales bacterium | reverse complement strand
GATCAGGCGTCCACGTGGAGGGGATTGCGAGATTTGGGGTGAAGACGAATGATCGGGGCATGGGGGTGCTCAAGAAACGCTGGCCAGGTCTCGCCTCGCTGCCTCAGCTGGATCTCTGCGCGGCTCCGACGCGGGTCGAACGCCTGGCGTCACTCTCGCGCGAGACCGGGGTGGAGCTGTGGGCGAAGCGCGACGACGAGAGCGCGGAGCTCTACGGGGGCAACAAGGTTCGCAAGCTCGAGTGGCTGCTCGGGGAGGCGCAGGCGCGCGGCTGCCGCACGCTGGTGACCGCGGGCGCGCTGGGCTCGCACCATGTGTTGGCGACGGCGACCTGGGGACGCGAGCTCGGCATGCAGACGCGGGCGATCTTGGTCCCGCAGCCCTGGACACCCCACGTGGAGCAGAATCTGCGCGCGCTCCTGGCCACGGGTGCGCACGTCACGCCCATCAAGGACCTCGGCTTCCTGCCGGCGGCGATGGCGCGTGAGGTCGTGCTGCGTCGTCTGAAGGGCGACCGCCCGCAGCGCATCGAGCTCGGAGGGTCGTGTCCCACGGGCGCGCTCGGCTACGTGGAGGCGGGGCTGGAGCTCGCGGAGCAGATCGACCAGGGCGAATGCCCGGAGCCGGACGCGGTCTATGTCGCGCTGGGCACGGGCGGCACGGCGGCGGGTCTCGCCATCGGTTTCGCGGCAGCCGGGCTCACGACGCGCGTGGTCGGCGTCCGCGTCACGGACTCACGCGTGATCAACAGGCTCAGCCTGCGCCTGTTGGTGCGCGGCACGGCGCGTCGCTTGCGCGCCCTGGATCCGCATTTTCCCACCATCGCGACCGCCGCCTTCGAGCTGCTCGAGATCGACGAGCGCTTCTTCGGCAACGGCTACGGCACACCCCACACCGAGGCCGCCCACGCCATGCTCTGCGCGTCGCGTGAGGGGATAACGCTCGAACAGACCTACACCGGCCGCGCCTTCGCCGCGATGCTCTCCGATGGACGCGAGCGAGGCGGCACGAGGCTCTTCGTCGTCACCCTGAGCGGCGCCGACCTCGCGCCACGCGTCGCCCACGCGCCCGAAGCCCCGCCCTGGGCCCGCGCCATGGGCGCACTCTAGCCTCAGGCGTCGAGCCAGCGGCGGAGGCTGGGGCCGATGATCCTCGGGGCGCGACGCAGGTCTTCGAGGTTACGCGAGCCGGTCAGGAGCATCACCACGCGCAGCTCGCGCTCGACGGCGAGCAGGAAGGCCTCGGCCTTCGCCTCACCACCCTCCACGAAGGCCTTGAATACGTTGCGCGCGTAGCCCGCCGCCGTGGCGCCGAGGGCGATGGCCCGCGCCGCGTCGAGGCCTGTGCGCATGCCTCCGGTGGCGATGGCGACGTGGCCGGCGTTGGCCGCGAAGTGCACGGCGGCGGCCGTGGGCACGCCCCAATCCCAGAGCAGCTCACCGAGGGCGCGTTGTGCCCCTTCGGCGCGCAACGTCTCGACGCCGACCCACGACGTGCCGCCGGCGCCCGACACGTCCACGTGGCGCACGCCTGCGTCGAAGAGCCGCTCCGCCGTCTGCTGGCTGATGCCGTTGCCCGTCTCCTTGGCGACGACCGGCACCTTCAGCTCCGTGACCAAGCGGGTCAGAGCGTCGACTCCGCCGCGGAAGTCGCGATCTCCTTCGGGCTGGATCAGCTCCTGCGCCGGGTTGAGGTGCACGCATAGGGCGTCCGCGCCGACCGCGTCCACCAGCTCCTGGATCTGAGCCGTCGTCTGCTGGGCCGCCTGCACGACACCGACGTTTCCGAGCAACAGCACGTTCGGTGCGACGTCGCGCACCTGATAGGTCGACGTGCTCTCGGGGCGCTTCTGCATCGCGCGCTGACTGCCGAGTCCGAAAGCGTAACCGCGCCGCTCGGCGATCGCCGCCAGACCACGGTTCACCTCCGCTGCCCGCTCGTGCCCTCCCGTCATGCCCACGATCACGATGGGCGCGGAGAGGCGCTTGCCCAAGAGCTCCACGCTGAGGTCCACCTCGTCGAGGCTGAGCTCGGGCAGGCTCTGGTGAACGAGGTCCACCTCTTCGAGCAGGTTGGTCCGTCGTCGATAGGCGACGTCATCGGTGGCGCAGAGATCGAGGTGATCGGCTTTGCGCGATTCGATATCGGGTTCGGTCATGGAGCTAGGGCAGTGTCATATCCCGCCCCGACAGGCCACTGGAACACGTTCCCTCGAGTGGCGCCTTGGGTGGCGAGGCGGCCTCGGGCGAGCGCCCTCCGGCCAGGCGAGCGGTCCTCGCCATGCGCTCGCATGGCCGAGGCCGCCGCCCTCCGGAGAGTGACGCTTTCAGGGGTCTACTGTCCGCCCGTGGGCACGGGCGAGCGCCTCTGGCCGAGCTTCTCGCGCAACGCCTGAGGCACGTCCACGCCGGTCGCGGCCTTCACCTGTTCGCTGGCGTTCATCAGCTGCTGGGCCAGGGACGCGCCGCTGGAGCCGTCGCCGTCGCCGATCACCGTGAGGCGGTTGACGCGCAGCTGACCGATGGCGCGGGTCACTTGCTCCATGATGGGCAAGAGCTTCTGGCTCAAGAGCACGTCACGGCTAGCGCTGCCGCTGGCGCGGTAGGTCGCCGCGAGCTGCGCCAAGACGGTCGCCGTGGCCTTGCCCTGCTCGATCACCTTCGAGGCGTTGGCGCGAGCGACGTTGATGGCGCGCTCCTTCTCGGCCAAGGCGGGCTCCATCACGTCGGCCTGCAGCTGCAGCTTCACCTGCTCGATGCGCGCCTTCTGCATCTCGATCTCGCCTCGCGCCTGCGCGACCGAGGCCTGCACCGCGGCCTTCTGCTCGGCGATCATCGCCTCGCGCTTGGTCCTGGCGTCCGTGATGCGTCGCTCGTTGTTCTTGCGCGCGATGGCGATGGCCGACTCGATCTTGGCGAGTTCGCCCTGCCGATGCTGATCCCACTTCACCTCGGCGGTCGCGGCCTGCGCGTCCGCCTCGGCGATCAACGCGTTGCGCCGGATGTGCGCGCTGCGCATGCGACCGATGGCGTCGAGGTAGCCGACGTCGTCCGACACGTTCTGGATCTTCAGGGTGTCGAGCACGAGCCCGATGCGGTTCAGGTCGTGCTCGGCCTCCTCCGTCAGCTTCTGCGCGAAGGCTTCCTTGTCCTCGTTGACCTGCTCCGGCGTCAACGTCGCGAGGACGCCGCGCAGGTTGCCTTCGAGGGTCTCGCGCGCGATGCGCATGATCTCTTCGCGAGAGCGCCCGAGGAAGCGCTCGAGCGTGTTGCGGATCATGGGCTCCTCGCCGGGCACCTTGATGTTGGCGACGCCCTGCACCGTCAGCGGGATTCCGCCTCGGGAGTAGGCGTTTCGCACCGTGATCTCGATGATCATGTTGGTCAGGTCGATGCGATCGACCGCCTCGATGATCGGCATGCGGATCGAGCGTCCGCCCTTGATGATGCGGTAGCCGAGCCAGCTTCCGTCCGCCATCTGGCGTGCCCGGCCCGAGAACACCAGCACCTCCGAAGGAGTGCAGACGTAGAGCAGGTTCTTGACGATCAGCGAGCCGACGAAGGCGGCGATCAGAATGACCAGCGCGACCACTGCGACAATCATGATGAAGTTCATCGGCCCACTCCTCCGGGCAGCGCCCGCGTCGTTGCTTCGCCCGCGAGCAGAGTCGGGACGTCGATACCCGTGAAGTCGGCGAGCGACTTGAGCACCGCCGCGACCATGCCCGGATACGCCGCGGCGTAGCCCGCGAGCGCCTGGCCGTCTCCGCGATCGAGCACGTTGACCTCGTCGATCTGCAGGCTGGCGAGGTTCGTGACCACAGTGCCGACGATCTCCTCCAGGTGCTGAATGACGTAGATCTCCTTGGCCTGGTTGCCCATGGAGAGCCACGCCTCGCTCATCATGCGCAGCACCTCGACCACCGCCTTGCCGTTCTCCGCGGAAGGCGCCGCCTCACCGACGGCGAGCACGGCCACGGCCTGGCGCTGGATGTCCGCGGGGATCACGACCTCGGCCTGCAAGCGCTGCTGCTCGAGCTGACGGCGCAGCTCCTGCAGGCCCTGCTCGGCCGTGGCGCGCGCGGTCTTGGTCGCCGCGACCGCCTCGCGTTCGACCGCGTCCGCGTCACCGTCGAGGGAAGCCTGAACGCGCCTCAGCTCGTTCGTCTGCGCCAGGATCGCGGTCTCGGCCGTGGCCTTGGCGACCTCGGCCCGCTGACCCGCGGTCGCCTGGGCGCGCGTGGTCTCCTGCTTCGCCTGGTTCTCGGCGTTCTCGGCGTCGCGCAAAGCGTTGGCGATGGCGGGGCGACCGAGGGAGTCGAGGTAGCCCGTGTCGTCGGCGACGTTCTGGATCTTCAGCGTATCGAGCTGA
>JAACVI010000312.1 GCA_009992505.1 Myxococcales bacterium | reverse complement strand
CCGCCGTTCTGCATGCTCTCGCGCAGATCCACGTGGAGCACCTCGTCCACGGGCGTCCCGGGCGCGGCCAAGAGACGCTGGATGAAGCGCGCGGTCGGCTCGTCCTCCGCGCACTCCCGAGGCGCCAGGAGCAAGCGCGCGCCCGCTGACGTGCGCAGCAGCTCAGAGTTGAACAGGTAGCTGCCCACGGCGTTCGCCAGCGGCAGCTCCGCCTCCGTCGCCTCGACCACGGAGAGCTCTCCCGGAAAGACGCGCCGAAGAGCCTCGAGCGAGGCCGGTTGATTCACGTAGGCGCGCTCGTGGAGCAAGAGCAGGTCGTCGTGACCCACGGCGATCACGTCGTTGTGGAACACGCCCGCGTCGATCGCGTCCGGGGTCTGTTGCAGGAAGAGCGCGCGCCCTGGTGCGAGACCGTGCCTCCGCGCCACCGACTCGGAGGCCTCGAGGGTCTGTCGCGCGGGGTAGCGCGTGGGCTCGTCACCTCCGCCGAAGGCGCGACGGCCATAGGTGAAGAGCTCGAGACCCGCCGCGCCGGGCGTGGTCGACAGGCGCGTGTGGTTGGCGGCGCCTTCGTCTCCGAGGTGCACGCCGCCGGGCAGCGGGGCGTGATGCGCAAAGTGCTCCCCCTCGGGGAAGACGCGACGCAGGGCGCGCGCCGTGGCGTCCGGCTCGAGCGTGCGATGCAGCTTGCTGGCGAGGTTCGCCGGCGTGAAGTGCACCCGCCCATCGGCCGTGTCCGCGCCCGGCGAGACCGTCGCCGCGTTGGCGGTCCACATGCACGAGGCGCTCGAGGCCGAGGCCAGGAGACGTGGATGCGCGGCGGCCGCCGAGAGCACCTCGGCGTCGGAGCCCGTGAAGCCGAGCTGCCGCAGGAAGGCCGTGTTGGGACGCTCCTGAGGCGGCAGCAGACCACAGGGGACACCGCGCTCGAAGAGCAGGCGCAGCTTCTCCAGGCCCTGGAGCGCCGCCTGCTTCGGCCGCGAGATCTGCGCCGCGTGCGTCTCCGAGGCGACGTTGCCGCGGCTCAATCCGGCGTAGTTGTGGCTGGGACCGACGAGCCCGTTGAAGGCGACCTCTAGAGCATCCATGGCCGAACTTGACCAGATCCCCGAGCGCCGGTCGAGCCTCTCGCGGCTTCGAGTTCCCCGGGCCGCCACCGGCGCGCGGACCCCCTGAACCGGCATGCTTGCGTTTCGGTACCACCTGCGGTGACAATGGCGGGCCTTAGGATCACGACCACGGAAGGGCCCATGGCGTCGGAAACCATCATCTGCTCGGTATGCGGAGCCAAGAACCCCGCGAAGAAGTCGCGCTGCGACGCCTGTGGCGCGAAGCTCGAATCGCTCGGGAGCCTCGATCTCTCTGAAGAGGAGAGGCAAGCCAAGCGCTACCAGCAAGACGGCTTCTCGTGGAAATGGGTCGTCGGGTCGTTCAGCATCTACATCGTGCTGCAGGCCATCGCGTTGGCCGCGCTGCCTGCGGTGATCGACAGCTACGATCCCCAGGGCCTGTGGGGCCTGGTGATCTCGGCGGGCATCTGGTTCATCGGCGGCGTGGTCGTCGGCGCCATCTCCCCCGGCAAGACCTTCATCGAGCCCTCGGTCGGCGCGGCCGTCGCGGTGCTGCCCACCGTCGCCTGGCTGATCCACATCTCAGATGTGCGCGAGGTCTCCCACATCTCCTACCTGATCTTCGGCGCCTTGGGCGTGATGATGACGCTGATCGGCGCGCTGATCGGCGAGAAGATCCAGATCCGTCGCGAAGATCACACGACCCACTGATCGTCGTCCGGGCGCAGCTCCGCTGGAGCCGCTCGATCCTCAGCCGCCATCCTCAGTCGCTCGATGTTCAAGCGCTAGATCCTGAAGCGCAGGGCGAAGGCGGGCGTGAGCACGAAGCCACCGCGGTCGAAGGACGTGATGCCGTGGCTTCCCCACCACTGCTCGTACGCCGCCGTGAGCTCGAGCAGCACGTGCAGCCGCCGGAAGCCCAGGCCGACGCCGAAGAGCGCGCCGCCGTAGACCTTCTGCGCGCTCACGTCCTCGCGCACCCCGTCCGCGCCAAGCTGCCCTCGCACACCCTCCGCGCCCGCGCGGATGCCTAGCCAGACCTCGTACAGGCCGCCGATCTCCACCGCGTAGGTCACGGGCAGGTCGAGCCCGAAGCGCGTCGCGCGCCCGCCTTCACTGCCGCCGCCTTCGACCATGCCCACGTAGGGCGCGAGGCCGTAGACGAAGCTCGGGCGCGTGCTGTCCTCCACCAAGACGTGCTCTCGTCGCAGCTCGCCTCGGACGGTGGTGCCCGCGACGAGGATGCCCAGGTCGAGGTGATGCGCGAGGCCGTAGCGCGCGGCGACCACGGGCACGACGCCCGACGCCTGCGCGTCGCGGCGGTAGCGACTCTCACCCGTCGGAGCCAGCGCAGGTTCGCGCAGCTTCCCGAAGGGCACGCGCGCGGCGCCACCGAGCAAGAGGTCACCACGTCGCGCCGGCGTCGTCGAACCCCCGCCCAGGGCGGGCAGGGCGGCTGCGCAGCCGCTGAGCGTGAACGCGGCGCTGAGCGCGAGCACGAGCGCCTGCGACCGGAGCCGCGCCAGCGATGGCCGCGACGGGCTCATTCGTCGAACATGGGGAGCTTCACACGACGGGCCGGGTCCGGGCTCCCAGGCGGAGCATCTCGGCGCCCGTCGTCGTCGAGCAGATCGGCGACCAAGTCGTAGTCACCCGCCTGGGTGACCAAGGCTCGCCGGAGCTCCCCGGGCTGCGCGACCCCGTTGGCCAAGAAGACGCGCCCATCGACCTCTGGAGCTTGACCGAAGAAGCGCCCTTCGAGCAGCAAGGAACTCTCGTCGCTCACCCCCGAGACCAACACCTCGAGCTCTTCGCCCACGCGCGCTTCGAGCTTGGCCCGACTGATCGGACGCTGGAGCTCCATCGCACGCTCGCGACGCTCGGCGATCAACTCCTCCGGCACCAACGCGTCTTGATCGAAGCTGGCCGTGCCCTCTTCGTGCGAGTAGGCGAAGACGCCGACGTGATCGAACTCGGACCAACGCAGGAACTCGAGCAGCTCCTCGAAGTCCGCGTCGGTCTCCCCGGGATGTCCGACGATGAAGGTGGAGCGGAACACCATGTCGTTCAGGCGCTCGCGCAGGCGTGTGACGACGTTTCGTAGGCGGCTGCCACCATGACCGCGGCGCATTCGCGTGAGCAGCGCGTCGCTGGCGTGCTGAAGCGGCATGTCCACGTAGGGCAACACCACGGGGTGATCGGCCAAGAGCTCGAGCAAGGGCTCGGTGAGCCGCTCGGGGTAGAGATAGTGCAGACGCAGCCAGCGCAATCCGTCGAGGTCCGCCAGGCGCGCCACGAGCTGAGCGAGGTCCGGCCCCTCGGCCAGGTCGCGGCCGTAGGAGACCGTGTCCTGGCTGACGAGGTTGACCTCGACCACACCCAGATCGACCAGACGCCGAACCTCGGTGGCGATGTCCTCGACCGAACGCGAACGCTGCTTTCCGCGGATGCCCGGGATGGCGCAGAAGGAGCACGTGCGGTTGCAGCCCTCGGCGATCTTCACGTACGCGCTGTGGTGGCTCTGGCTGAGCACGCGCGGATCGCTCGCGCGCTGCGTGTAGTAGGCGGGATCGTGCACGAGCATGCGCTCGGCGCCGCCCTCGAGCACCGTCTTCAACCGAAGCATGTCGCTCGAGCCCAGGAAGTGATCCACCTCGGGCATCTCGACCGCGAGCTCGGCCGCATAGCGCTGGCTCAGGCAACCGGAGACGACCAAGGTCTGGCAGCTCCCGGAAGCGCGCAGCTCGGCCATCTCGAGGATGGCGTCCACGGACTCCTGCTTGGCCTCGCCGATGAAGCCGCAGGTGTTGACGACGATGACGTCCGCTGCTTCGGCGTCGGGCTCGAAGATGTAGCCCGCACCTTCACCGACGCCGAGCATGATCTCGGTGTCGACGCGGTTCTTGGCGCAGCCGAGCGAGACGAAGTGGATCTTTCGTGCCATGAGCTCGCGCGTTCTACGACGGAGGGAGGGCTCGGTCGAGGGCCGGTGGGTCAGTCGTGATCGCTGACGACGTTCACGGCCAGCGAGAGCACTTCGCGCCAGGCGGCCTCGAGCTCGGCGTCGAATTCGCCCTCGCTCTCGCGCGCGGTCTCGACCAGGGATTCGAGCCAGAGGTCGTAGTGATGCTTGGGGATGGCGAGGCGCGAGGAGGAGTGCGACTTGGCGACCGCCGCGAGATGTTCGCGACCGTCATCGAGCCCCATGGCCGCGCGGCTCATCAGGTAGAGCGAGCCCCGCAGCATGCGGCGCTGCTTGGCGAAGTCGGTGTGGGCGAACTTCTCTCGAATCTCGTCCGACGAGGCCAGAAA
>JAACVI010000311.1 GCA_009992505.1 Myxococcales bacterium | reverse complement strand
TCGACCATGGGCTCCGCCTTGGTCTTGGGGCGTGGCTTCGCACGCGCTCGGGTCTTGGTCACGGTGGCCTTGGCCATCATCTATCCTCGCACGGCATACGAATTTCCACCCTCAGAGCCGCGCAGCCTACGACCCGCCCCCTGGGGTGTCAAACGCGCTAGCGTCTCGCAGGTGCGGATTCCTGGAGCGCCTGGTCGATGGCCTGCTGGAAGGCCTCGAAGGGCTGCGCGCCTTGCAGCAGGTGGCCGTTGATCAGGAAGGACGGCGTCCCGATCTGGGCGCCGGCGGCGCGCATGGGGTCCATCTCGGCGTTGATGCGCGTCGACGCCTGGCTGTCCCCGAGGGCTCGGCGCACGGCCGCGGTGCGGATGCCACCGAGCTGCCCGGCCCACTGGACCAGGTGCTCGTCCGACAGGTCTCGTTGATTGGCGAAGAGCAGGTCGTGGTAGGCCCAGAACTTGGCCGCGCCGCCCTGGCGAAAGACCTCCATGGCCGCGACGGCGGCGGGCATGGCGTGCTCGTGGAAGGGCAGGGGGTAGTTGCGCCAGACCCAGCGCACGCGGTCGCCGTACACCTCGCGGACATGCGCCAGGGTGGGTTCGACGCGCGAGCAGAAGGGGCATTGGAAGTCCGAGAACTGCTGGATCACCACCGGCGCGTCGGCGGGGCCGCGGCTGGGGGCGTCGCTCGGCACGGCGATGTCGTAGACGCGGTCGGGCTCGGGCGCGCGTGCGTCGGGGCGGGGCGCTCGGGTGGGCGCGTCCGCCAAGGCGCCCTGCATGAGCGCCTCGTAGACCGCGGCGCGCGGCGTCCCCTGTTGCACGGCCGCGCGCGCTTCGATCAGGGCCGCGTCCACCGCCGCCGTGAACGCCGGCAGGGGCTGGGCTCCGCGCAGGCTGCGGCCGTTGATGAAGAAGATCGGTGTGCCGGTAGCGCCGACCCGCGCGGCCAGCGCGATGTCCTCGTCGATCGCCGCGTCGTGGGTGTGTCGTTGCGTGTTGCGGCGCAGCTTGGACAGGTCGAGCTGCGTCCGGCGGAAGAGCGCCTCGCGCCCCGCCTGGTCGAGCTGGGTCTGATCCGCGAAGAGTGCGTCGTGCATATGCCAGAAGGCGTCGTTGCCTCCCTGCTCGTAGGCCTCCATGGCCGCGACGGCCGCGGGCCGGGCGTTCTGATGGAAGGGCAAGGGGTTGTTGCGCCAGACGATCCGCAAGTCGTCGCCGTAGCGCTCGCGCAGAGCCTGGAGCGTCGGTTCCACGTGGGCGCAGAAGGGACACTGGAAGTCCGAGAATTCGACGATCGTGACCAGCGCGTCGGCCGGTCCGCGGCTGGGCTGGTTGCCGATGGGGACACGCATGCGCACATCCGGGTCGGGCTCGCGGCGCGCGGCCGCGGGAGGCTCGTCGTCTTCCAGGCGCGTGGCCGCGCCGGCGATGCGTCGCGCGTACAGGCCGCGACGGTCGAGGCCCTGGCTCGCCTCGCGCGCGGCCAGCGCGAGCTCCTGCCTCACGACCGCGTCGAAGGCCTCGTAGGGTTGAGCCCCCACGATGGGTCTGCCGTTGACGAAGGTGCTGGGCGTGCCGCTGATGCCCAGGAGCGCCGCCATGCGGGCGGAGGCGTCCACTCGAGCGCTGACGCTGCCTGCGTCGAGGCGCTGCGCGACCACGTTCGGATCCAGGCCCGCCGCCGCGGCGTAGCGCAGGAGATCCTCGCGCTCGAGATCTCGCTGGTTCTGGAAGAGGAGACCGTGGACGCGCCAGAAGGCTTCGTTGCCGCCAAGGTCATAAGCCACCTCGGACAGCTCGGCGGCCTCCTGGGCGTGCTCGTGGAAGGGCAGGGGCAGGTGGCGGAACACCACGGCCAGGTCTTCGGGATAGGCCGAACGCAGCCGCGCGAGGGTGGGTTCGAGGCGACCACAGAAGGGGCATTGGAAGTCTGAGAAGACCACCAACGTCACCGTCGGTTGGCTGGCGCCGCGGACGGGCGCGCCGTCGACGGGCACGGCCACGCGCTCGACGTCTTCGGCGGGAGGCTCTCCGTAGTCCCCGGCCATCAGGTCGCGCACCTGGCCCGCGCCCACGGAGTCGCCCTGCGCGCCGTGGCTCCCGGACGCGGTGGCTTCGCCTCCGGAGGCGGGGCTGTCGCTCGGGTCGGCCTGACTCGGGCCACCCGAACATGCGGCGAGGAGGGTGAGCAGGGCGACGGCGGCGGGCCAAGACGACAGCTTCATGGCGAACGTCCTAGTCGCAGCCGCGACGGAACGCAAAAGGCCGACCCGCTCGGCGGATCGGCCCTCGACGTGGGTCAGGCGTCGGCCGTGGCCGCGCCTAGTTCACCTTCTTCAGTGCGCCTCGGCGAGCGCCTGATCGATGGCGGCCTTGAAGGCCTCGAAGGGCTGCGCGCCCTGCACCAGACGACCGTTGATGAAGAAGGAGGGCGTGCCGATGCGCGCGCCGGCCGTGGTGACCGCCTGCTTGTCGGCGTCGATCTCGGCTTGGTGCGTGCTGCCGTCGATGGCGGCGCGGAGCTGCGCCATGTTGATGCCACCGATCTGCTCGGCCCAGGACTCGAGGTGAGCGCGGTCGAGCTGCTGCTGGTTGGTGAAGATCAGGCTGTGGTAGGCCCAGAACTTCGCCGCGCCACCCTGACGGAAGACCTCGGCGGCAGCGTTCGCAGCCGGGGTCGCGTTGGGATGGAAGGGCAGCGGGTAGTTGCGCCAGACGATGCGAACGCGGTCGCCGTACTCACGCAGGATTTGGTCCACGGTCGGCTCGACGCGCGAGCAGAAGGGGCACTGGAAGTCGCTGAACTGCTGGATCACGACCGCCGCGTGGGCGCCGCCCTTGCTGGGCGCGTTGGCCGGAACCGGGATGCGGTAGACCTGATCCGCGGGGGGAGCGGCAGGGGCTGCGGGCGCCGACGGGGCGTTGCCGCCGCCGACGAACTGCGGGCTGGTCGCGCCGTTGGCGATCGTCCGCGCGTAGACCTGGCTGCGAGGCGTACCGGCGGCCACCAAGGCGCGCGCCTTGGCGAGCTCCTGGTCGATGATCGCGGTGAAGGCCTCGAGCGGCTGAGCGCCGCGCAGGTTGCGGCCGTTGATGAAGAAGGAGGGTGTGCCGCTCGCGCCGAAGGTGCGGGCGACGCCCTGCGTGCGGGTGATCTCGTCCTCGTGCGCGTCACCGTCGAGGGCCGCGCGGACGCGGGCCATGTTCAGGTGAAGCTGCTGCGCGTAGGACTCGAGGTTCTCGCGTGTGAGCTCCTGCTGATGCTGGAAGAGCAGGGCGTGCATGGCCCAGAACTTCGCGTTGCCACCCTGGTCGAAGGCCTCGAGGGCCAGCTTGGCGGCCGGCTTGGCGTTGGGGTGGAAGGGCAGGGGGTTGTCCATCCAGACGACGCGGACGTCGTTGCCGTAGCGCTCGCGAATCGAGGTGATAGTCGGCTCGACGCGCGAGCAGAAGGGGCACTGGAAGTCGCTGAACTGCACGATCGTGACGAGCGCGTCGGCCGGGCCGTTGACGGGCTCGTGACCCGACAGCTCGATCTTGTAGACCGCGTTCGGGTCGGGCTGGCGCTGCTGCTGAGCCGCGGCGGGCTGCGCGGGAGCCTGCTGCTTCGAGGTGGGGCGACTGCCGGTGAGGGAGGCGTAGACCTGGGCGGCGGGCGTGCCGCGCTGAACCAGCGCCTGAGCGCGGGTGATCTCCTCGTCGATGACCGTCTTGAAGGCGTCGAAGGGTTGAGCGCCGACGAGGGGACGGCCGTTGATGAAGAAGGAGGGCGTACCGTTGGCGCCCAAGCGGCTGCCGATGGCCATATCCGCCTGGATCGCGGCCTGGTGCGTGTTGTTGTCGAGGGCGTTGCGCACGCCGTTCATGTCGAGGCCGAGCTCGGTGGCGTAGCGCTCGAGGTCGGGTCGGCCGATGGCCTGCTGGTTCTCGAAGAGTTTGTCGTGCATGGCCCAGAACTTCGCGCTGCCGCCCTGCGCCATGGCCTCCATCGCGAGCTCCGCGGCAGGCATGGCGTTCGGGTGGAAGGGCAGGGGCTGGTTGCGCCAGACCATGCGGACCTTGCCCTGGTACTCGTTCATGACGCGCGTGAGCGTCGGCTCGACACGGCTGCAGAAGGGGCACTGGAAGTCGCTGAAGATCACCATCGTGACCAGCGCGTCGGCCGGGCCCTTGGACGGCTGAGCCGCCGTGACAGGAACGTTGTAGCGTTCGATGCCGTCTTCCGGAGCGGCCGGAGCGTTGGCGCCAGGAGCGTTGGCGCCTTGGTCGCCCGTGAGCTCGACCGCGGCGACTTCTTCGCCCGCGGTGCCCGAGTCGCTGCCCGTGAGATGACCGACGGCGAAGCCGCCGACGAAGGCGATGAGTATCGCCAGGATTGCTGATGCTTTGTTCATTGCAGAAATA
>JAACVI010000310.1 GCA_009992505.1 Myxococcales bacterium | reverse complement strand
TGAAGCCGTGCGGCGTGGCCTGGGGATCCACGGCCGCGCGCTTGCCCAGGAAGTGATGGGCGAGGAGCTCGATGTCCTCGCGCCGGTCGCGCAGGGGCGGCACGCGGATCGTGGCCACGTTCAGCCGGTACCAGAGGTCTTCGCGGAAGGAGCCCTTCTCGACCATCTTCATCAGCTCGCGGTGCGTGGCCGCCACGATCCGCGTGTCCACCGGGCGCTCCACGGCCTCGCCCACGCGACGGACCGCGCGCTCCTCGAGCACACGCGTCAGCTTGGCCTGGAGCGAGAGGCGCATGTCGCCCAGCTCGTCCAGGAAGAGCGTGCCCTTGTCGGCCTCCTCGAAGAGCCCCGCCCGGTCACGCGCGGCGCCGGTGAAGGAGCCCTTGGTGTAGCCGAACAGCTCGCTCTCGAGCAGCTCGCCGGGGATGGCCGCGCAGTTCACGGCGACGAAGCGCTCTTCGCCGCGACGACCGAGCGAGTGCACGGCGCGCGCGATGCGCTCCTTGCCCGTGCCCGTCTCGCCCAGGATCAACACGGTGGCGTCCGTGGGCGCGATACGTCGGACGATGGCACCGAGCTCGCGCATGCTCGCGGAGGCGGCGACCATGCCCGGCAGCACCTCCTGACCGACGCGGCCTGGATCCGCAGACTTCCACTGCGCGCGCGCCAACGCCGCGGCCACCACATCACGCGCCTGCTCCGGCTCGAAGGGCTTGGTCAGGTAGTCGTAGGCGCCGAGGCGCATGGCCGTCAGCGCCGTCGCCACCGTGCCGTGCGCCGTCATCAACACGAACTCGGCGTTGGGCCTGAGCTCCTTGACCGCGCGCAGCACCTCGATGCCGTCCACCTCGGGCATCTTCAGATCCGAGAGCACGACGTCCACGGGCTCCCGCTTCAACAGCTCGATGGCCTCACGCCCGCCGCTCGCGACCAGCACCTCGGCCTGCGCCTTCAGCACCTTCAGCATCAGCTTGAGCATATTCGGGTGGTCGTCCACCACCAGCACGCGCGGTCTCGCCGTCAACGCTTCATCCATGTTCATGCGGCGACCTCCTCGTGCTCGAGCGGATCGGGCGTCGAAGGCAGGTCGATCTGGAAGACGGCGCCTCCGCCTTGTACGTCTTCGATGCTGATCGTCCCGCCGTGGGCCAGCACGATGCCACGGCAGACGGCGAGGCCGAGGCCGGTGCCGCCGGGGCGCTTGCTGTGGAAGGGCTCGAAGACGAGCTCGCGTTCGTCCAGGGGCACGCCTTGGCCGTGATCGCGGATCATGACGCGATAGCCTGAAGCGGTCGGCACGCCTTTGACCTCGATTGGGTCGCCATTTGCGGAAGCTTGTGCGGCGTTGCTCAGCAGGTTCGAGAGCACCTGCCGCATGCGCACGGCGTCGACGCGGAGGAACTCGGCCGCGGCCTCCACCTCTACCGCGTGGTCCTCGCTCATGTCGGACGCGCGGAATCGCGCCGCGGCGTCTTCGAGTAGGGCGGCCATGTCCACCTCGCTCGGGGCAAGAGTGGGCGCTCGCGCGAAGGTCTTCAGGTCTTCCACGATGCGCTGGCAGTCGCGCGCCTCCTGCTCGAGGATCTTCAACTCCTCGCGCAGCTCCACGCTCTCCGCTTCTGGGATCATCGTCTTCAGGTAGCCGAGGATCACGCCAATGGGGTTGTTGATCTCGTGCGCCACACCGGTCGCGAGCTCGCCGATGGCCGCCAGGCGTTCCCTGTCCAGGAGCTGCCGCTCGCGCTCACGCAGCTGCTCCGCCATCTGGTCGAAGGCGCGCGCCACCGTCTGGAGCTCGCCCGTGCCCAGCTCGCCCAGAGGCTCCATCGCCTCGCCTGCGCCCAATCGTCGCGCGGCTCGTTCCAGGGTCGTGAGTGGTCCGAGGATGGCGCGCCGCAGCTCGAGGGAGTGCAGGATGGCCAGGCCGAGCACGAGCAGCACGCCGCAGGCGCCGACCAGCACGGCGGCGAGGGACGCACGTTGCGTCCCCTGTTCCGTCTCTCGCATGCGCGCGCGCAGGCCCTCGACCAGAGCGTCGGTCTCCTCGATCACTCTCATGGAGACGTCGAGCAGCGTCGCGTGCGCGGTGCGCATGGCGTCCATGTCGTCCGCCTCCATGGCCGGCATGGCGTCGTGCAAGAAGACCACGTTCATGCGCTGGCTCATGGCCTCGATGCGCTCCACTCGTTGGCGGCTGCTCGCCGGCAAGCGCCGCTTCAACGCGGTCGCCTGAGCCTGGACTCGGCGCACGGTCTCGGCGTGGTGTCCGAGGTGGGAGCTCGTGCGCTCGATCAGCGAGTGGGCCTCGTGCATGTATTGCTCGCGCACGGCCAGCGCCAACACCAGACCCTCGCTCGACAGCTCGGCGTCGGAGCGGATCTGGTCCACCGACGCGTTCAGCCGCAGGAGCATCACGATCAGCACCAGGCAGACGAGGGTGGTGACGCCCGCGATGCTGCCCAGAGCCGAGGCCAGACGTTGGCGCAGAGTTCGGGTTGTCCGGGCGGAGGGCATGGCGAGGCTCTGAGTACGCAAGGGCTGCGCCAGGGGGCGAAGAGGCTCGAAGACGAGGAAAGGGCCTCCAGGCGAAACCCAGTGAGTCACACTGTAACCTAATCGGTCACAATCGGGGACCTCCCGGGGCATCTCGCCAAGATCCGCCCCTAAGGCGCGTCAGGGGAGCGGGCGGGCCCTGTCAGCGCGCATGGGCGCGAGGCGGAGGAGCGGGAGGCCACTCGGGACGTGACCTCGTCGGTCACAAAACGCGCCGGATTCCGGTGTTTTCCGCGGAACGTCCCTAGGCTAGCGCCTGGCTCGGCGCTTGCTTGAGCCAGGGCGGGCGCTCTCCTTCGGCGCTCGCCGAGGAGCTGACTTTCCGCATGGCCCGACCTCATCATCCCACCCTCTGGCTTCTCCCGTTGCTGCTGCTCGCCGCTTGCGCGACGGCGACGGAGCGCACGAGTCGGGACGCCTTCGACGAGCTCAGCCGCGAGCGTCGAGATGCGCCCGAGGTCGAGCTCGACGGCAGCTATCAGGCCTACGTGCGCTACGCGATGGCCCACAGCCCCGAGCTGCGCGGCGACTTCGAGCGCTTTCGCGCGGCGACCTTGGCCGTGCGTCCGGCGCGCACGCTGCCCGACCCCATGGTCAGCTACGGCGTGTTCCTGCGCACCCCGGAGACGCGCGTCGGGCCACAGCGACAGCGCGTGAGCTTGCAGCAGATGATCCCCTGGCCGACGCGTCTGACCCACGCCGCCAACGCCGCCGCCCACGCAGCCGACAGCGCCGAGCGACGCTTCGACGCGCGCGCCGTCGAGATCCGGCGCCGCGTGGCCGAGGCCTACTGGAACCTCTGGTTCGTGCACCAGGCCAAGGTGGTGGAGCGTGAAGAGCGCGAGATCCTCTCCGGGCTCGAGCAGACCCTGCGCGCCCGCGTCGAGGTGGGGCAGGCGGACTTCGCCCAGCTCTCGCAGATCGGGCTGCACATCTCGCGCCTCGACGACAGCATCGCCGGCCTGGACGAGACCGAGCGTCAGCTCTCCGCGCATCTGCTCGCGGCCGTCGGCGCGCCGGGCGCGGAGCACGCGCCGATGTCGGACAACGAGCCCATGGTGGCTCCGCCCGCGCAGAGCCTGGCCTCCCTGCTCGCGGCCGCGGCCGAACACCCGAGGGCGCGCGCCATGCTGGCCATGGCCGACGCCGCGGAGGAGCGCTCTCAGGCCGAGAACGCGCGCCATTTTCCGAGCTTCACCATCGGCCTCGATTGGGTCGAGACGGGTCCCGCGCGCATGCCCGACGTCGCCGACAGCGGCAAGGATCCGGTGATGATCGGAGTCGGCGTCACCTTGCCCATCTGGCTCGGCTCCTACCGCGATCGCGAAGAAGGCGCTCTGGCCGAGGCCTCCGCCAGCCGCGCCGACGCAGACGCCATCACCCTCGCCGTGCAGTCCGAGGTGCGCGCCAGCCTGGCCGCTCTGCACGACTCGGCGCGCCGCGTGCGCCTCTACCGGCTCACGCTGATCCCCCAGGCGCGCACCACGTACGAGTCGGTGCTCGGCTCCTACCAGGCTGGCCGCGCCGGCATCGCCGACATCCTCCTGGCCGACAAGGATCTGCTCGAGCTCAGCCTCGCTCATGCGCGCTCTCGCGCCGATCACGCCATCGCTTGGGCCGCGCTCGAGGCGGCGACGGGTCGACCGATCGAAGCGCGTGCACCAGCCGAAGAAGCTCCGGCGGTCGCCGTCACGCCTCCCGCGGACGCGCCTGCCGCCACCATCCCACCGACGAGGGCCACCGAGCCCGGGAGCGATTCCCATGAGTGACAATCTCGACAAGGCGAAGCGCTTCGCGCGCTTCGGCTGGATCGTCGCGGGCGGCGCGCTGCTTTTCTGGTTGGGCATGCAGTTCGCCGGCCCGGCTGTGGATGGTGACGCAGGCGCGGAGCACGCCGGGCACGATCACGGAGACACGGCGGCCGAGGCGGAGACCATCTGGACCTGCTCCATGCATCCGCAGATTCGCATGAACCACCCTGGGAAATGCCCCATCTGCGGCATGGATCTGGTGCCCGCCGACTCCATCGAGGGCGGCGCTGACTCGGACGCGCGGGTCGTGCTCTCGGAGCGCGCGCGCACCCTGGCTCGCATCCAGACGGTCACCGTGCAGCGCCTCGGTACGGGCGACGTGGACAGGCGCCTGATGGGTCAGGTCGAGCCGGACGAGACGCGCCTGCACGTGGTCACGGCCTGGACCGGGGGCCGCATCGATCGTCTGCGCGTGGGCACAACGGGTGAGCATGTGCGTCGCGGCCAGACCATCGCCACGCTCTACAGCCCCGAGGTCTACGCGGCCCATCAGGATCTGATCACGGCTCAGCGCCAGGTGACGACTCTGGCCGGCGGCACGCCGTTGGCGCGCACGTCGGCACAGGGCGCGCTTTTGTCGGCGGCGCAGCGTCTCGCGCTCCTCGGCGTGCCCGACGCCGAGATCGAACGCATGAAGACCGCGACGCGGCCCGTGCAGCAGGTGCCGATCCGTTCGCCCTTCTCCGGCACGGTGATCGAGCGCCTCACGACCGAAGGCGCCTACGTGCAGACCGGGACCGGCCTCTACCGCATCGCGGATCTGTCGCAGGTCTGGGTTCAGCTCCAGGCGTACGAGTCGGACCTCCCACTGCTGGCGGTCGGTCAGGCCGTGGACCTCACGGTCGAGGGCATGCCCGGGCGCACCTTCTCCGGCCAGATCGCCTTCATCGATCCCGTGCTCGACGCGCGGCGTCGCACGTCGCGCGTGCGCATCGAGGTGGACAACCCTGGGGGTGATCTCCGCCCCGGCATGTTCGCGGAGGCGATCGTGCAGGCACAGGCACAGGGTCTGGGCGACACGGCGCTGGCCGTGCCCGCCACCGCGCCCCTCTTCACCGGACGTCGCTCGGTGGTCTACGTCGAGGTGCAAGGCGAGGGGCGTCCCACCTACGAGGCGCGCACCGTGAGGCTCGGCCCCAAGCTCGGCTCGATCTATCCCGTGCTCGAAGGCTTGAACGAAGGAGACCACGTCGTGGTCGAGGGCGCGTTCGCGCTCGACGCCGACCTTCAGCTTCGCGGCGGTCGCTCCATGATGATGCGCCCGGATGATCGCGAGACCGAGGCCAGCGCGCCCGTCGCCACGAGTGCGGTCCTGAAGGCACAGCTCGCGACCTTGGTCACGGCCTACCTCGATGGTGTCACGGCGTTGGCGCAAGACGACCTCGAAGGCGCGAAGGCTGCCGCGACCCGTGTTCGCGAAGCCGCAGCCGGCGTCCACCCCGAGGGCCCAGCCTCCGCGCCCTGGACACGTCTCGGGCCGCACTTCGAGATGCACGGACGCCAAGCCGCGGAGGCGACTGACATCACGACGGCGCGTCAGGGCTATCACATGCTCTCGGACAAGATGACGGGGTTGCTGACCGTCTTCGGCAACCCGCTCGACGGCGCCGTTCGCATGGCGCACTGCCCCATGGCCTTCGGCAGCGGCGCCGACTGGGTGCAGCGCGGCGAGGACGTGCGCAATCCCTACTACGGTAGCGAGATGCTCACCTGCGGCGACGTCACCGCGACACTGCCAGCGGGAGCTCATCTCGGTGACGCGGCTGAACCGACGCCCGAGCCCGCTCCGCCGGCTGCAGATGCGACTCCGGACCACGGCACGATGGCGCCGAGCACGATGGCGCCGAGCACGATGGCGCCGAGCACGACAGCCGCCGAGACCCCGGCCGAGGATCCGGAGGCCGTCTTCCGGCGCGAGCTCGTGGCTGTGATGTCGCGCTACCTGCGAGCGCAGCGCGCCATGGCCTCCGACGACGTGGACGCTGCCAAGGTCGCGGCTCGGGGCATGTCGGCCGCCATTCGACGCGTGTCTCCTCCGCCCTCGAAGCAGGCGGCGTGGGCTTCCCATCGCTCCGGGCTCGCTTCGGGTGCG
>JAACVI010000309.1 GCA_009992505.1 Myxococcales bacterium | reverse complement strand
GCTGGGCGGACCGCTAGCCGTCCCGCGAGACAGCCTGAGCGGACTTTCCCGTTTCCGTCGCCAAGGCCGTTGCTCCCGGACCGCCTTTCTTGCGATACTCGGGCGCGCGCTTCGGAGCCCCATTGGGCGGCCGATACGCGGGGAGTGATGATGCAACATTTCGGCCCTCAACTGACTCTGCCTGGTCTCGCCCTGCTCGGCGCGTGCTTGCTGCTTCTCGGCGCACCGACCGAGGCCAGCGCCCAGGACGTCCCGGTCCAGCGCTTCAGCGTGAACCTCTTCCACCCGGCGCCGGGCCCGGGGAATTACCTCTCCGTGGACGGCGCGCAGGTCAGTGGACACATGACCGCCTCGGCCGGGCTGACGATCGACTACGCCCATCAGCCCTTCGTGCTCTACGACGCCACCTGCACCGGCGCCGACGCCTCGAACTGCAGCACGACTGGCGTGAACACCAAGCTGGTCCGCTACAGCCTGACCGGGCACGTCCTCGCCTCTCTGTCGCTCTTCGACCGCTTGCAGATCGGCCTCGACGTGCCGGTGGTCTTTACCAATGGCGATACGTACAACACCCCCGCAGGCGGCATGCCCCTGACCCTCGAGGGTGGCTCGGCCTTCGGCGTGGGCGATCTCCGCCTCAGCTTGAAGGCCCGCCTGATGGGCGAAGGCGACGGCCTCTACTTCGGCATCGCGGCCTGGGCCACCGCGCCCATCGGCCAGGCCATGAACGATCAGGCCTACTTGGGTGATCACGGCCTGACCGCGGGCGGTCACGTCATCGGGCAGTTCGTGCAGTCACGCGTCCACGTCACGGCCAACGTCGGCGCCTTCTATCGCGGCGAGCGCACGCTCTTCTCGACCCAGGTCGGCTCCAAGCTCACCTATGGACTGGCCGTCGGCTACGAGGTCACGCCCCTCGTGCTCGTCTTCGCCGAGTTCGACGGCGCCAGCTCCTTCTCGACCCAGATCGACGAGAACCCCCTCGAGGCGCGCCTCGCGGGCCGCCTTCGCCAGGGCGACTTCACCTTCACCCTCGGCGGTGGAGCGGGCGTGCTCTCGGGTGTGGGCGTGCCGGTCTTCCGCGCCATCGCCGGCTTCGCCTGGGCCCCCATTCGCTCCGACCAAGACCACGACGGCATCCTCGACGCCGACGACGCCTGCCCCTCCGAGGCGGAGGACATGGACGGCTGGGAAGACACGGACGGCTGTCCCGAAGCCGACAACGACAACGACGGCATCCTCGACGCCGACGACCCGTGCCCGGATGAAGCCGAGGACGTGGACGGATTCGAGGACCAGGACGGCTGCCCCGATCGCGACAACGACGGTGACGGCGTCACGGACGGCTACGACAGCTGTCCCAACGAAGCCGAGGACATGGACGGCGACCGCGACGAGGACGGTTGTCCCGACAACGACACCGACCGCGACGGCATCCCGGACGAGACCGACCAGTGCCCGAACGACCCAGAGGACACGGACGGATTCGGCGACGAGGACGGCTGCCCGGAGACCGACTACGACGGCGACGGCATCCCGGACGAAGACGACGAGTGCCCGGATCAGCCCGAGCTCGTGAACGGCATCTCCGATCAGGACGGCTGTCCCGAGCAGGACGCGGACGGAGACGGCATCCCCGATGAGGTCGACCATTGCCCCGATCGTCCCGAGACGATCAACGGCGTGGCCGACACGGACGGCTGCCCCGATGGCGAAGAGGTGCTGCGGGTGGAGGGCGACCAGATCATCCTGCTCCAGCAGATTCAGTTCGCGAACAACCGGGCCCGCATCCGCGGCGCGCGCTCGACCCAGATCATCCAGGCCGTTGCGACCATCCTCACGCAGCATCCCGAGTACGCGCGCGTGCGCATCGAGGGACACACGGACAACCAGGGCAACGAAGCACGCAACGTGCGTCTGTCGCAGCAGCGCGCGGATGCGGTGGTCGCGGCGCTGGTGCGCCTCGGCGTCTCCGCCTCGCGCCTGCACGCGGAAGGCATCGGTCCGGCTCGGCCCGTCGGGGACAACGCCACGGAGGAGGGTCGAACCCAGAACCGTCGCGTCGAGTTCCACATCGAGCCCGTCCTCGGAGCCGCACCCGCGGCGGCATCCACGCCTGCCGCCGCGCCGGCGACCCCGGCTCCGGCCGCTGCCCCGGCGGCAGCGGCAGCGACGGAGTAGCTCCCGCCCGATAAGTTGACCGGTCGCTGCGAATCGACCTAGTCCGAAGGCATGCGGTCATGCCTCGCCCTCGTGCTCCTGCTCTCTGCCTGCACCCCGGCTTACCCCGGCGAAGCGGACGGCACCTTCGACGTCGTGGGCGCCCTCGAGGAGAACACCTGCGGCGAGACCGCCCTACCCGCGGTGGATCCCATGATCTTCATGGTGGAGCTGAGGAGCGACGGAACCGGACAAGCCTTCTGGCGCAGGCCTTCGTCGCCAGTCGTCGCGGGAACGAACCTCGACGGCAGCTACCGCTTCCGCTTCACCACGGGGATCCCCGTGTACGCGGGAGACGAAGCGCTGGGTACGCCCGGCTGCGCGTTGATCCAGGAGGAGTCCGTGCGGGTCGCCATCGACGCTCCGGCAGCGAGCGACGCGGGCCCTGGGGACGCGGCAGCCGACGATAGCGCCGTCGACGCGGGGGAGAACGCGGACGCCGGTTCGGACGCATCCGACCTGGACGCGGGCGCCTCGGCCAGCTTCAGCGGCACGGACGACATCCAGCTCACGGTCGCCCCGGGCTACGATTGCAGCGCGCTCGTCGGTAGCGCGGGCGGTCCCTTCCTCGCCCTGCCCTGCGGCGTGAGCTACTCGCTGTCGGGTTCGCCGCGCAGCCCCTTCTGAGGCGGCGGCGGCGTCGCCGCTTCGAGCTGCTGGGACGTGCCCGTGTTCGACTTTCCGGCTCGACGCTCGGCCAGGACGATCAGGCGCGGAGAAGCCGCCCCGAAGAAGACGCCCTTGGTGGCCTCGAGCCCCGAGACCTGAGCGACGCGGAAACCCTCTTGGTGCAAGAGCTGCCCGAGCTCGTGCAGAGCGTAGAGGCGAATCGAGTAACGCGCGTCGCGCTGACGGCCGTCGTCGAGGATCACCGTGCGCTTCACCTGCAGCCGGGAGCTGAAGTAGTTGAGCGACGTCTCTTCCATCACGACGCAACCGTCGCCCTCGAACCACACCAGGTTCGGCTGGGTGCGGAGCACGTGATCGCGATTCGTCACGTCGAGCAGCAGCTTGCCGCCGGGCTTGAGCGCCCGACGCATGCGGCTCGCGACGCGTCGGTTGCTGTCGTCATCGAAGTAGCCGAAGGTCGTGCCCCAGGAGAGCACGGCGTCGAAGGCGCCCTCGAAGGTCATCTCGCGCATGTCGCCATGCAGAAAGTTGATCTTCAGTCCGCGATCCTGCGCTTCGTCCGAGGCGCGTGAGAGCATGGGCAGCGAAAGGTCCAACCCGACCACGAGGTAGCCGCGGCCGGTCAGCTCGATCGCGTGCAGGCCGAGCCCGCAGCCCACGTCGAGGATGGTGGCCCCGGGCGCGAGCCCGAGCGCCTCGATGATGAAGTCGCACTGACGCGCAACCTGACCTTCGGTCGGGGACCGGACGGTGCGGAGGTAGTCGTCGTTGAAGAAGTCCTCGAACCACGCGCGCCGACGGGGTTGGGCGGGCACCTCGGGCAGCGCGGACGCGTCGGGCGGCGGAGGCGGCGCCTCGTGCGCGGCCTTGTCGTCGTCATTCGCCCTCGATGCCGCGGGCTCGATCTCGATCTCCCCCGAGTCGAGGTCTTCCTCGTCCAGCGACTCCTCGTCGAACTCGTCTTCGTCGAGCGCACGTCCCTGGGGCGCCACGGCGGTCGCCGCCGCCGCAGACGGGGAGTCCGTGGCCTGGTCGCTGTGCACGATGCCGAGCGCCTGCTCGCGGGCCGCCTCGAGCTCAGCCAGGGACTTACCGGGGATGGTCGGCAGACCCTGAAGTTCGACGATGTCCTCCAGACCTTCGTCGAAGTCTTCGTCCAGGTCCTCGCCCAGGAGCATCTCGGGCTCCACGTCGTCGTCGTCCGATTCGGGCTGCGACGACTCCTCGGGGCCAACGTCCTGCTCGGCGTCTTCTTCGACGGCCGCGTCTTCTTCGACGGCCGCGTCTTCTTCGACGGCCGCGTCTTCTTCGACGGCTGCGTCTTCTTCGACGGCTGCGTCTTCCTCGACGGCCACGTCTTCCTCGACGGCCACGTCTTCCTCGACGGCCACGTCTTCCTCGACGGCCACGTCTTCCTCGACGGCCACATCTTCCTCGACGGCCACGTCTTCGTCGACGGCCACGTCTTCCTCGACGGCCACGTCTTCCTCGAGCGCGAGGTCATCGTCACCGGCCAGGTCGCTGATCTCCAGCTCCTGCGTGTGCTCGTAGGGCACAGACGCGGGCACGGCCGGCTCGGCGGGCAACTTGGGCGATGGCGGCGACGACTTGGCCGCAGGCCCGGGACGCGCAGGCGGCGGATCCGAGATCATCACGGCGCGCATCATGGTCACGCCGGAGTTCGCGCTCATGCCGGAAGCGGGGTCCGGACGCTTCGCCTCGGGCGCGGCGACCACCGCGGGCGCTTGCGTCTCTTCGACCTCTTCGCCGAGCTCGATCTCCAGCGAGGGCTCGACGTTCGGAGGCGCTGGCGACGCGGCGCTCGTGCGCGGCACCTCGTCCAGAGGGACCGTCAGAGCGCGGCGCTTGGCCCGCTGGGTCTTTCGGCGCACGCGACCGGGACCGTCGTCGCTCACGCTTCGCTCCGTGCCAGGGCCTGGCCCATGCGTGTCGTCGACCCCACCGAGAGCCCGCGGCCGAGTCGAGCCTCGCGCGGACAGATGACGATGGCGGTCGAACCCAGATGAAAGACGCCGAGCTCGTCGCCGCGCGTGATCACGGGCGCATCACCGTCTCCCGCGCCGTACTCGCGACAGCGCGCCGCCTCACCGCGATTCGTCTCGAGCGCGTCGAAGCTCAGGCCAATGCGCCCGACCCCGATGGCGCCGACCAGAATCGTGCTGACCTCTCCGTGGCGCTCGGAGGCCTGGCGCACCACCACGCGCTCGTTGCGCGCGAAGAGATCGGGCACGAAGTCGGTGCCGATGGCGTTCACCGGGAAGAGTGTACCTGGCACGTAGCGCATTTGCTGAACCGCGCCGCTCACCGGCGCGTGCACGCGGTGGTAGTCCCGCGGCGAGAGGTAGACGACGAAGTGCCGCCCCCCCGCGTAGCCGTCCGCGTCGTCCGCGGAACCGAGCAAATTCGCCAGCGAATACGGGCGCCCCTTGATCTGCAGGCGCAGCCCGTCGCTGATCTCGCCCGCGTCCTCGAGGCGTCCATCCGCCGGGCTGAGCAGCGCGCCCGGATCGTCGTCCAGAGGTCGCGCCCCAGGGCGCAAGCGACGCGTGAAGAAGTCGTCGAAGCTGCGATAGCCGCCCTCGGGCACGACCGCTTCGCTCAGATCCACCCCGTAAACGCGCGCAAAGAGCTGCACGGCCGCTCCCACGACGCGCGCGCTCGGCCTGCGACTGGCCAGCCCCCCCATGGAACGACTGATGCGTTCCCTGGGTAGGATTCGTAGCGAATCAGCGGCGAGGCGGCGAGGACTGGGAAGCATGGTCAATGGGCAGCGGGCGCCGAAATGCTATCCGAGCGCGCCCTCGCCGGTCAACGCCGACACGCCGAAGCGAGGCAGAAAAGGCCCGTATTGGCGAGGGTCAACCGAGCCGACCCAGCCTCCGCCACCCCAGCCAAGGCCTCGCGCGGGGTGCAGCCGTGCCTACGGTGCGCAGCCCGGAGACCCACCACGCCGCCGTCCGGGTCGCGCGTCAGCGTCTCCGGCCCGGCACTCGTCACCAGGCCATCGCGGTCGTAGCTGTATGCGGTCGCCTCGCCCACGACGCTGACGCTGGAGACGCGCAGCAGGTCGTCGTAGGGTACGCGATCAGCCGACGACCATGGCCTGATCTTGCGGGCTTTCGCCGAGGTCGGGCGGCTTCCAGTTGGCGGGGAGCAG
>JAACVI010000125.1:18564-46768 GCA_009992505.1 Myxococcales bacterium | reverse complement strand
CGAGGGATCCACTGAACATCACCTCGCCGCCGAGGTGGCCCGCGCCAGGTCCGAAGTCGACCAGGTGATCCGCCGCGCGGATCGTGTCCTCGTCGTGCTCGACGACGATCACGGTGTTGCCGAGATCGCGCAGATGCTCGAGCGTGCGCACGAGCCTCAAGGTGTCCCGCGGATGCAGCCCGATGCTAGGTTCGTCGAGCACGTAGAGCACGCCGCTCAGCTCGCTGCCGAGCTGACTCGCCAGGCGAATGCGCTGGGCTTCACCACCGCTCAAGCTGGGCCCCGCGCGATCGAGCGTGAGGTAGGAGAGCCCCACGTCCAGGAGGAAGCGCAGGCGTCCACCGATCTCTCGCAGCACGCCCTCGGCGATCTGCGCCTGGCTCGCGCTCAGGGTGAGCTCGTCGAGGTGTTGCTGCACGGCGGTGACGGTCATGGAGGTGAGCTCGGAGATGCCGAGGCCGCCGACGCGCACGGCCAGGCTCTCTGGTCGCAGGCGCAGGCCGCCGCACGCCGCGCACGGCCTCTCGCGCAGGTACTTGGCGTACTGCTGACGCATGCGCTCCGACGTGGTGTCGCGATAGCGCCTCATCAGCAGGTTCAGCACACCCTCGAAGCGCACGCCGAACGTGCCGCGCGTGGTGTCGCCCTCCTCGCCGAAGCTGACGGCGATGCGTTTGCCCTTCACGCCGTAGAAGACGAGCTTGCGCTCTTCCTCCGAGAGATCCTGGAAGGGCGTGTCGAGGTCGACGCCCGTCTCTTCGCTCATGGCCTCGAGGATGCGAAAGCGAAAGCCCTCGCCGCGCTCCATGCTGGTCGCCCAAGGTGCGACCGCGCCGCCGCGGATGGTCTGGCTCGCGTCCGGCACGACCAGGTTGGGATCCACGATCATCAACGTGCCCAGGCCGTGGCACTCGGGGCACATGCCGAGGGGCGTGTTGAAGCTGAAGCTCTGCGGGCTCGTCTCGGGGAAGGCCTGCCCGCAGCAGGTGCGCGCCTCCGAGTAGCTGCGCGCGAAGGCTGCCTGGTCGCCGTGTCGCTCCGCCTCGACGCGCACCTCGCCTTCGCCTTCGAGCAAGGCGGCCTCGACGCTCTCGGTCAGTCGTCCTCGACTGCGCGCGCCGAGGCTCACGCGGTCGACGACCACTTCGATCGTGTGCTTCTTCTTCTTGTCGAGGGCTGGCCTCTCCTCGAGGCGGACGAGCTCGCCATTCACGCGCGCGCGCACGTAGCCGCGGCTGGCGATCTCCTCGAAGAGCTTGTCGAAGGCGCCCTTTCGATGCGCCACCTTGGGCGCCAGGATGGTCAGGCGCGTGCCTTCCGGGAGCAGAAGGATGTCGCGCACGATCTCTTCGGCGCTCTGACTCTCGACCACTTTCCCACAGGTCGGGCAATGCTGTACGCCAGCGCGCGCGTAGAGCACTCGCAGGTAGTCGTAGATCTCCGTGATCGTGCCGACGGTGGAGCGAGGGTTCTGACCCGCCGTCTTCTGTTCGATGGCGATCGTGGGCGACAACCCGCGAAGGTGCTCCACGTCGGGTCGATCGAGGCGGCCGAGGAACTGCCGTGCGTAGGAGCTCAGGCTCTCCACGTAGCGTCGCTGGCCCTCGGCGTAGAGCGTGTCGAAGGCCAGGGAGGACTTGCCCGAACCGCTCACGCCCGTGAACACGATCAGCGCGTCCTTGGGCAGGCTGAGCTTGTCGACGCGGAGGTTGTGCTCGCGGGCGCCCACGATCTCGATCCAGCGATCCTTCATGGATCCAGGCTCGCGCGCAGCTCTCTCCATTCGGGCAGGGACCGCAAGCTCGCGAGGTCTTCGTCTTCGTCGTAGACCTGGGGATCGGTGAAGCCCGCGTCGCGCGCGCGCCTCAGCCAGCCGAGCGCGTCCTGGTCGCGTCCGAGCCGCGCCATGGCGCAGGCCACGTTGAAGGCTGCCAGGCCGTGACCCGTGCGCTCCCAGAGCCACTCCCCATAGCCGGCCGCCTGATCGAACAGGCCCCCCCGGAAGGCCGCACCCTCGATGCGATGCAACAGCTCCGGGCTGATGCGCTCCGTGGGCAGCTCCGCCAAGCGCTCGCGGAGCCCCGCGTAGTCGCCACTCTTGGTCACGGCGTCGACCAGGCGAGACTCGACGAACCCGTCCACCTGTCCCTCGCGCAGCGCCACCAGGAGCCGCTCGAGGGCGAGGTCGAGGTCTCCCGTGCCGAGGGCGATGGCCCCGTCCAGGGCTGGATCGGCGGTTCGCTCTCCGCTCATCTCGTCCAGGGCTCGCCGGGCGCCGGCCGCGTCCTCGAGCAGATACCGCCCCCATGCCATCAGGTGCCAGGCTTCGTCGCGCTCTTCCACGTCGCGCGCCGCGGCCAGGCGTTCGTCGGCCCCCGCCACCACACCCGCACCGTCGCCGCGTCGCAGAGCGTCCAGCGCCGGGTCAGGCTCCGCGTCGAGCTCGCTCGTGTCGTCGTCGTGGGCCGCCTGCTCCTCGGCGACCGTGCGGCCATGCCGCTGCGCCCTCGTCCGCAGGTCCTCGAGCTGTTCGCGCAAGGCCTGCTCCGCGCGCATGCCTTGGTAGTTGCCGAAGGCCAGGAAAGCCAGGAACACCGCCAACAGGCCGTCCCCCAGGGCGGCCGCGCCCGCCACCAACAGCGCGATCACCGCGAAGGAGACGTAGCGGGCCATCAGCCGGCCCCGCTCGCGTGAGAAGATCTCGAAGATGGACGCCATGATGTTGCCGCCGTCGAGGGGCATCATCGGCATGAGATTGAAGATCGCCCAACCGAAGTTGACGAACCAGAAGAAGCTCAGAGCATAGGCCGCGACCGGATGGGTGGGAGGCGCGACCAATGCCCACACCAGGGCCGGTGCTCCCAGGACCAGGCCGACGCCCGGACCCGCGAAGCTGACCAAGATCCGGCGCCAGGGCGTCAGCGGCTCGCCCCCTTCCCACCAGGTCAGTCCGCCCAGGGCAAGGAGCTCGATGCGCGGCGAGAGCCCGAAAGCGCGCCCGACCAGTGCGTGCGCGAGCTCGTGCATCAGCACGCCCTGACCGAGGATCGCCACCGTGATGAACAACGTCGAGAGCCCGCGGGTCTGCTCGCTGCCTTCTGTCTGCAGCTGCCACAGGAAGAAGCCCGTGAGCAGGAACCAGACATGAATGCGAATGGGAATGCGCAGAAGGCGGAACTCGAGCGCCATCCCTCCTTCCTACGGTCTATCCGGCTCTCCCGCCAGCGCTTCGGGCGATCCGCCGCCCATTCGCTTTCACGCGTGTACTTCGCCCAGGCCACCTTCTCGCGGCCGAGCGGGGGGCGACCGGAATGAGGCCGGTCAACGCGCGGGCGTCTCATGCCGTGGTGTCGGAGGCAGCGCCGACTGCGCCCGTTGACATGCGCGCGGACGCGAATAGATGCCGTCAGACCGGGATGAATTCATGACTGAACCACTGCCAAGCCTGACCGAGGCGATCCTCGGCGCGTCGGAGGCGGCGGTCGTCGTCGCCGATGCCAAGGGGCGCATCGTGGAATTCAGCCGCGGCGCGGCGCTGCTCTTCGGCTACCCGCGGGCAGAAGCGCTGGGACGCCCGGCGGGCTTCCTGATGCCGAAGGACCAGGCGGACGCCCACGCGCGCGCCCTCGAGCGCATCGACTTGCCGGGGGCATCCCGCACCGACCGCCCCCTCGAGCGCAAGATCGGGCGCCGCGCGGACGGCACAGTGTTCCCGATCGAGCTCAGCCTGACGCGCATCGCCCTCGGGCAGGGGTCGGGCTGGGTCACGGTCATGCGCGAGGAGCACGAGGAGGACGCGCGCACGGCGGAGCGCGGCGCGTCCCTGCTCGCGTCTCAACGCCTGGAGCTCCTGGGTGAGCTGGCGAGCGGCGTGGCTCACGACCTGAACAACCTGCTGACGCCCATCCTGGCCTCCGTGGACTTGCTGGATGGAAGCGCCCTCGAGACCGAGGCGCGCATCGATCTCAGGGCCATCGCGGGCGCGGCCGTGCAAGGTCGACACCTCTTGCGGCAGCTCCTGTACTTCTCGCGTGGGCACGACACGCGCACGGAAGCCACCGCCGTGGACCAGATCACGCGCGAGGCCTTGGCCATTCTGGAGCGCACGCGCCCGCCGGGGATGAAGTTGAAGCTCGAGACCGTGGGGGACCTTCCCCGCGCCAAGGTCGACCCGGTGCAGCTCGAGCAGGTCCTGCTCAACCTCACCAGCAACGCCATCTATGCCACGCGCGACCAGGGCGACTGCGTCACGGTCACGCTCGACACGGTCACACTGCACGGCGCGACACGCGACATGCTCGGGCTCGCGAGCGAGGCCAGTCCCGGTGGGCAGCTCCATTCTTTCGTGCGCCTGCGCGTCCAGGACCAAGGCCCCGGTGTCGCCGAGGAGGATCGGGAGCGCATCTTCGAGCCCTTCTTCACCACGAAGGGTGACGGGGAGGGCACGGGTCTCGGCCTCTCCGTCAGCCGCGGCATCGCACAGCGGCACGGTGGGATGCTGCGCCTCGAGCCCAGCGCCCGTGGTGCGTGCTTTGCGCTCTACCTCCCGGTGGCGGACACCGACGGCGCGCGTCGGCCCGCGGAGCCGAAGTCGACGGCGGCTTCCAACCTGCGGCGCGTGATGGCCGTGGATGACGACGCCGTCGTGTTGCGCGCGCTCTCGCGCCTGCTCGGCCGCCTGGGTCTCGAGGTGGAGAGCTTCACGGAGCCCGCGCTCGCGCTCGCGTATCTGACAGCCCACCCCGGCGCCATCGACGCCGTGCTCACGGACCATCAGATGCCCAGCATATCCGGCATGGAGCTGGCCGAAGTGGTGCGTCGACTGCACCCTGGGCTGCCCATTCTCCTGGTCTCGGGGCTGGGCGAGCGCGCGTTGGACTCCACGGGTCGCGTCGACGCCGTGCTGCCCAAGCCCTTCCGCCAGCAGGAGCTGGCCGACGCCCTGCATCGCGCCGTGCGGGCCCACGGTCTGAGCGCGGCTGCTCAGACCAGCGTGTGACGCTGCTGTACGCCGATGCGATCGGCGGACGCTAGCGGCCGCACTCCCCGGCCGCTCTCCCTCGCGGCGGCGCTGCCGACCTCGGCGCCCAGGAAGAAGATCTGCGCCGAGTAGTAGAACCAGAGCAGCAGCAGCACGACCGAGCCCGCGGCTCCGTAGGCGGAGGCTGGGCTGGCCGTGGCCAGGTAGCCGCCGAAGAGCACGGAGCCCGCCGCGCTCATCACGGCCGTGAAGGCTGCGCTGAGGAAGGTGTCGCGCCAGGCCATGCGCGCATCGGGCAGCCAGCGGTAGAGCAGGGTCAGCATGGCCGTCATCACTGCCAGGGCGGTCCCCATCGGCAGGGCGCGGTGCAGGTTCGGGACTCCAAGCCTGTCCGAGGCGACGAAGAGCACGGTCTCGAGGCCGAGGAAGAGCAGCAACGCCGTGCCGAAGAGCAGCACCATGCCGAAGGCCAACATGCGCTTGCGCACCGTACGCCACGCGCGGCCGCGGACGCTGTTGGGGATCCTGGCGCGCACGCCGAGCACGAGGTTCAGCGCCGCGTGCAGCATCAAGAAGAGGCGGCTGGTCGCGAACATCACGAAGGCCAGGCCCAACACGCTGGCGAAGCCGCCTCCGCCGTGCTCGCTCGTGCGTTGGATCAGGTTCGCCACGAACTCGGCCGCCTTGGGTCCCACCCAGGGGGCGAGGGCCGAGGTCAGGGAGAGGGCATCCACGCTATCGCCGAAGATCCAGCTGGCCAGCGCGAGGCCCATCACCCCAAAGGGTGCCACGGAGAGTAGGCCGTAGAAGGCCACCGCGCCCGAGAGCAGCGGACCGTCGTGCAGCCTGTAGGAGTTCCAGGCGCCGGTCAGGACACGGCCAATCGTCTTCGGAACGCCCAGCAGTCGCCTGTAGAAGCTCATCGTCGCGTGACACGCAAGCTGTGCGTGCACTCGTCCGCGGGCAAGGTCACGGAGAGCACCTCGCGTTCGCTGTCCAAGTGGAGCGTGGCGCGCGCTGCGTCCTCGCCCAGATCCACGTCGTTGCCGTCGGGGAAGACCCGGCTGGGCAGATAGATCTCCGTCGCCGCGGTCACGTCGCGCGCGCCCCGCCAGCTCAGCTCGAAGACGCCCGCGGCTTCGTCCCAGGAGAACGACGTGGGATCGCCCGCGACGCGCCGCGGGTAGGGCCGCACCAGCTGCGCGATGCTCGGCGACTCACGCAGCGTGGCCGGATCCCAGAAGCCCCAGCTGCCGGGGTCGTAGCTCCAGTAGGCCCAGCCGACCATCATGCGATCGGCCATCGAGGTCACGTCGTCCCCGAAGCGGTCGGCGCCCTCCGTGGACCAATCGAGGCCCCACTCGCCCAGCACCACGGGCGTGCCCGCCTCGGCGGCTTCCAGGCTGCGCGAAGCTTCCCAGTCGAGCACCGTCGAGTCGCTCGGAGCGTAGGCGTGAGTGGCTTCGAGGGAGAGCGAGTAGAGATGGGGCGCGAGCACGAGCTGGGGCTCCCCCGCTCGCGGATCGTTCAGCGCCGGCAGGTAGCTCGGCGCGCCGGCGCTCGGGAAGCCATAGCGAGGCTCGTAGAAGACGTAGGTGTCGGCGTCGACCTCGCGGATCCTGTCGATCACGCGCTGGTAGAAGGCGCCGAGGCGCTCGCGATCGAAGTGTGCCGAGCGTCCGTCTTCATTCGCGGGTCGACCGAGCTCGAGGGCGTCGAAGGCGGAGCCGGGGGAGGGCTCGTTGAACAGGTCGTAGCCGATGACGGCGGGATGATCGCGGAAGCGTTGGGCCACCGCGGCCCAGGCGTCGGCGTAGTGATCCTGCAGCATCTGGTGTTCGCCCTCGTACGACCAGAAGTTGTCGAAGGCGCGCACCACGGCCGGCTGAAAGTAGTTGGCGTACCACATGGTCTGCAGCTCGAAGCCGAGGCCGTCGTCGTGGATGGCCCACTCCGGAGCGCCGTCGCAGCAGAAGCGCGCCGAGTACACGTCCTGGTGCATGTCGACGAGCACCATGATGCCCTCGGCGGCGAACCAGTCGAGGCGCTCCTGCACGCGATCGAGGTAGGCCTGGTCGATCACGCCCGGCTCGGGTTCCAGGGCGTCCCAGAAGATCAAGAAGCGCACGAAGTCGAAGCCCCATTGCTGCGACATGCGCGTCACGTCCGCCGCTTCCAGCGCGGGCATGCGCAGCGGGTCGCTCTTGGAGGAGCTCATCACGTTCACGCCTCGCAGGATCACGGCGCGGCCCTGATCGTCGCGGATGAAGTGCGCCATGCTGGCGGGGCTCGCCGAGTCGCGCCCACAGCCGACCATGGCGAGGAATGTCGAGAGCATGAGCAGCGCGCGGACCCCAAGGTCTCGGCCGCTCGTTGGAGTGCGCTTGGCCACGCTGGCAGGCTACCACTCTAGCCGAGCGCCGCGAGGAAGCGCTCGATGGCCGGGACGACGACTTCGGGTCGTTCGAGCAGGGCGAAATGGCTCGCGCGCAGCAGCGCCAGGCGCTCAGCACGGGGCAAGTGCTTGGCCATCTCGCGAGATTGGCGCGCGGGCGTGAGCGGATCGAGGGCACCGCTGATCACCAGCGCCGGCGCCGTGATCTCGCCCAGCACGTGGTAGACGCTGTGCGCGTCCAGCTCCTGGAAGAGGTGCATGAAGTGGTCGAAGCTCTCGCCCAGCACGTCTTCTTTGTATTGGCGCAGCGTCGGTCCGAGGGAGAAGGCGCGGCGTCCCGCCGTGAGCGTGAAGGCGAGCAGAGTCATGGCCTCGCTCCACTTCGCCAGGGTGCGGAGCACGGCGGGCGTGCGTGGCTCGTCGCGCAGCTGGCGCACGGCGAAGTGGAGCAGCTTGGGAATGCCGGGGACCGTGAACAGCGGCTGAAGCGCGGTGCTGAAGACATGCCCGTAGGTGCCGTTCAGCAGCACCAGCCCGTCGACCCGCGACGGATGCATCGCCGCGACGTCGAGGGAGACCTGCACGCCCATGCTCCAGCCACAGAGCACGGCGCTGTGCACGTTCTCGGCGTCGAGGATTGCCACGGCGTCTTCCACGTGTCGGTTGATGGCAAGGCTGCGACGGCTGGGCGGGGAGTCGGACTCGAAGAGCCCGCGGTAGTCCCAGGTCAGGAGGCGATAGCGCCCGTGCAGGGCCTCGAGCAGCGGGGCCCAAGCGTGCAGGCGCCCGCCCAGCCCGTTGGCGAGCAGCAGCGTCTTCGGCCCGTCACCGACGGCCTCGTAGTAGATGCGCGTGCCGTCCATGGAGTGGATCTCGGAGGCGCGCACGTGGGATTGCCAGCGGGCCGGAGCCTCGCCGGGCAAGGGGAAGCTCGAGTCCGGATGACGCTGGGTCGTGGTCATGGGCCGCATTCTACACTTCGCCCCGCGATCGCGCCGCTTCGCGCCGAAGCCAGGTTCGCTTCGCCCCGCCGGTGCTAGCGTCCCGCCGTGCATCGGCCCTGGCTCGTCGCCCTGTCCCTCGCGCTCGCTCTGGCGCCGAACGCGCTCCGCCCCTCGAGCGCGCGCGCCAACCCGGAGGCTCCCGCCTTCGACGCCCGCGCCGTGGGCATGGGCGGCACCGGGCTCGCCTTCCTGGACAGCCCGGCTGCGCTCTTCCACAACCCGGCCAACCTCGCTGGCCTCGAAGGCTTCGAGGCGACCGTCTCCGCCGCCGCGATCGCGGTGGATCTGGAGGCGCCAGTGCGAGGCGACGGAAGCACCAGCCACACGGGGCTCTCCCTCGCGCCCCTGGTGCTCGTCGGTGTCGCCATGCCCTTGCGTCGCCACGTCGTGCTCGGCTTCGGCGCCTATCTGAACACCGGCTACGGCGGCCGCTTCGCGCAGGTCACGCGCATCGCGGGCTACGATCTCGACACGCCCCAAGATCAATCCGCGTTGCTCTTCATCGGCGAACTCTCGGCACCCCTCGCGCTCCGGGTCTCGCCCCAGCTCGACCTCGGCCTGACCCTGCGCCTGCCCTACGGTCGACAGGCCGCGGACGTGACTCAGGAGGTCTTCCCCGACGCCTGGGTGCCCGTGCATCAGAGCGTCTCGGGCTTTGGCCTGCCGGGAATCCTGATCGGTGCGACCTACCGACCGATTCCGTCCCTGGCCCTCGCGCTCACCTACCGCTCGAAGGTGGTGATCCAGATGGAGGGTCAGACGGCCCTGACGCTCTCGGACGGAGCCGCGCCCCTGCAGTCGCCCACGCGCACCTCCTGGGCCGTGCCCCACGCCCTGGGCTTCGGCGTCGCGCACCACGCGCTCGACAACCGACTGCTCACGACGGCCGAGCTGCGCGTGCAGTTCCATCACGAGGCAAATCGAGCGCAGATCCTCCACGTCGCCGATCAGCGCATCGTCGTGCCGCTGCAGTGGAAGAACGTCTACTCCGCGCGCGTAGGCGCCGAGTGGATGGCCGGAAACGTGCCGCTGCGTGTGGGCTACAACCTCTCGACCAGCGCGTCCGAGGCGCGGGCGATGCAGAACTTCACGCCACCGCCGGGGCTGCTGCATGCTCTGTACGCCGGCTTCGGCGTCTCCGTGGCCGACTTCGCGCTCGACTTCGCGCTGCATTTCTCCTTCGGCCAGGCCGACGTGGTGACGGCTCCGGATCGTTGTCAGGCCGGCGAGCGCGTGAAGGTCGGCTGCGGCGGACACTACGCCGTGCGCTCTGGCTGGCTCGCCTTTTCCATGCGATACGCAGCGCCATGAGTAGAGAACGCGTCGTCGTCACGGGGGCCGCAGGCTTCGTCGGTCGACACCTGGTCGACGCCCTGGTCGCCGCCGACTACGAGGTCATCGCCTCGGACATCGCGCCGCGCATTCACCGTGATGACGTGCGCTACGAGCGGGTGGACATTCGCGACCTCGGCGCCGTGCGACGCCTGCTCGAGGGCGTCGACGGACTCATCCACAACGCGTCCATGGTGCACACCCGCGAGACGCGCGTCGCCGACGTGTGGGCAATCAATCACGGCGGCACGGCGAACATGCTGCGGGCGTGTCGCGCCCAGGGCGTGTCGCGCTTCGTCTACGTCTCGAGCGGCAGCGTCGTCTATCAAGGCGAAGACATCGAGTCGGGCGACGAGTCCTTGCCCTACTGCCGCGTGCCCCAGGCGCCCTACGCCGAGAGCAAGATCGCCGCGGAGCAGGACGTGCTGCTGTCGAGTGACGACGCGCTCGCCACCGTTGCGTTGAGGCCCCACGTGATCTTCGGGCCCCACGACGGGCGCTTCTTGCCGGCCATCCTCGAGCGCGCCCATGCGGGACGCCTCCGCTACGGTGTGGGACGCGAGAACAAGCTCAGCGACTTCACCTACGTGGGGAACCTCGTCGATGCTTGCCTGGCGGCGTTGGCCCGCGTCGCGCCGGGCGCCGCCTGTGCCGGCAAGCCCTACTTCATCACCAACGGTGAGCCCATGGCCTTCTGGGACTTCGTCGGCCGCATGCTCGCCGCGCTGGACCTTCCGCCCATCCGCGGGCGCGTGCCCTACCGCCTGGCCTATGGCGCCGCGGCCGTGGCCGAAGGGCTGAAGGCTCTGCGCGGCGACACCCTCGGTGCCGACACCGGCCTCTCACGCTTCGCCATCCGCTACATGTGCACTCACCACTACTTCCGCATCGACGCCGCGGCGCGCGATCTCGGCTGGACGCCTGCGGTCGATCTCGACCACGGCATCGCGCTCACCGCCGAGTTCTTGAAGGCGACCGGCCAGGCTTAGCGTCCGCCGGGAAATAAACTGGCCTTCCTGCGCCGATCCATCCCCGCTCGCTGCGTTGCTCGTCGCTCACATACCCCCGGTATGCTCGCTCCTCGCGCCTTGCGAGCGGGGCGCCTCGACGCAGGAAGGCGATCAGTTTATTTTCCGCCGGACGCTTAGCCAACCGTTGGCGCACGCGCGCGGCGCTTCGCCTCAGCCGTGCTCGGTGAGGAAGACGTAGGCCGCGATGCCTTCGAGGCGATAGCCGAAGGAGCTGATGGCGGCGTCGCGATCGGCCGTGCTGGGCGTGTAGAGGTGGTCACCTGAGACGTCGCTGTACAGTCGATAGAGCGGGACCGCGCCGCAGGTCGCGCTCGACGCGGCGTAGCCCAAGGTCTCCACGACCACGCCCGCGCCCTCGCAGGCGGAGCCTGTGGCGAGGAAGTTCGTGGCGCCGGACCAGTTCAGGCGACAGCGGTAGAGCGGCACGAAGCCACCTGGATTTGCAGTGTAGACCCAGAAGAAGTTGGTCGCCTCGATGGCGCGATCGGGCGCCTCCGTCGCGACGGCGACGTCCTTCGTGTAGATGTGGCCGCCGTTCCCGCCAGGGAGCGTCGGATCCCAGCTGCGATAGATGCCCGTGCGACAGCCCGAGAGCTGGTCGCAGACTCCGTCGCAGTCGTCGTCCATGGCGTTGCAGGTCTCGGTCGGTGGCGCGCAGGTCGGCGCGCAGCCGTCGCTGCAGTCGCGGCTGCCCGTCGTGCCGCAGCTCGTCATACAGCTCGAGCCGATGACGCAGCTCACGCTCCGCTCGCAGCCGTTGGCGTCGTTGTCGTCGCAGTCGGCGAAGCCGGCGTCGCACGTGTTCACCCGGCAGCCGCTCGCGACGCAGGTGGCGCTGGCGTGGATGCGCACGCAGGTCAGGCCACAGCCGCCGCAGTTCATGGCGTCGCTCCGGGTGTCGACGCAATGATCCGTGCAGTAGACCTCGCCCGCGGCGCAGAAGGAGACGCACGTGCCGGCCATGCACGCCTCGCCCGCTCTGCAGATCGTCCCGCACGCGCCGCAGTTCGCCTCGTCGCTCGCGGTGTCGACGCAGCTCCCGCCGCAGCCCGTGGTGCCCCCGGGACAGCTCAGCATGCACACGCCAGAGGCGCACACGCTGCCCGCCGTGCAGCTCACGGCGCAGCCGCCGCAGTGTCCCGGGTCCACCGTCAGATCTCTGCACGCGCCGTCGCAGAAGGCCTGACCGGTCGGACACATGGGCCCCGCGTCGAAGGGCGTGCTGGTGTCCCGTCCCGCGTCGACCGCGGCGTCGCTCGAGGCGCTGCCATCGCTGCTGCCCGCGTCCGTGCTGCTCGCGTCGAGGCGTGTGGTCGAAGGCGGCACGTTGTGACCCTGGGCGCAGCCCACGCACAGCACGCTCGAGAGGAGGCAGGACCAGAGGAGTCGCATCCGCACAGCATGCCACGGTCCAGCACCCGTCTCCAAGCGTGGTCCCGCAGCGGCAAGGCGTCGGACACTGCGCCATGGTCCCGGAACGTCTCCCGCTGGCCTCTGCTCGCGCACGGCGTAGGCTCACCGGCAGGAGGTCTCCTTGCCTACAGTTCAGTCCTCGCTGTCCTCGCTCGTGCTCGTCTCCGCCCTCGCGGCCCTCGCCGGTTGCGGCGGACAGACGCCGGCCCCGGCCACCCCCGCTCCCGCGAGCGACGTGCCCCAGGTCACGGGTGCCGAGGCGCATCAGCTCGTCGCGGACGGCGCCATGTTGCTCGACGTCAGCCCCACCGATCGCTTTCCTCAGACTCGCATCGAGGGCGCGATCAACATCCCCTGGGACCAACTCGAGCGCCGCCTCTCGGAGCTGCCTCAGGATCGCCCCATCGTCGTCTACTGCGGCAGCGGTCGTGCGAGCCCGGGTGCTACGCGCAGCCTGCTCGACCACGGCTACGACGCTCACCTACTCGGCGCGAGAGCGAACTACTTCCCGGAGTAGTCGCAGCTCGCACCTGTGCTGCCCGAAGTTCGCCTCCCTCGAACTGGAGCGGGCAACCGGATTCGAACCGGCGACATTCAGCTTGGGAAGCTGACGCTCTACCAACTGAGCTATGCCCGCGAGCCGAGGCGAGATTTAGCCGTCCGGCTGGGGAGCGTCAAGCTCCGCTTCCCGCGCTCGTGCGAGAGGGCCGATTCATGGCCGATCCCGACTTGCGAGGGCCCTAGTCGTCGCCGAGCAGGTCGTCGAAGGCGCGGTCGAGCTCGTCGTCGCTGGTTGCGGGCGCCAGAACGGGCTCGGGGACGGCGGGATCGGTCAGCCGGCGAATGGTCTTCTGCACGCCGCGGAAGTCGGGATCGCGCTTCTGCACCTTGTGGAAGTAGTAGAGCGCCTCCTGCGGATCCTCGAGCGCCTGATAGGCAAGGCCGAGCTCGAAGTAGAGCCCCAGCTCTTCGTGCGGCGTCTTGGACTCGGCGTAGAGCCCCTTCTTGAAGTGGCTGATCCCATCCGGGATGCGGCCCGCCTCGACGTAGCACATGCCGATCATGGTGTGGGAGATGCACTCGCGCGAAGGGTTCTGCATCGACAGCTCGAACTCGTGCACGGCCTCGTCCACCAGGCCCATCTCCTTGTAGGCGATGCCCAGATCGAAGTGGGTGTCCGTGTCTTCCAGGCCGATCTGCTGTTCGACGCCCTTCCGGAACTGATCGATCATGGCCTCGAGGGCGACCTCTTCGGAGCCGGACGCCATGGGCTCGGAGTCGTCCGCGAGCTCCTCCGCGAGCTTCTCGGCCAAGGCGAAGCTCTCGTCGATGGCGGGAGGACGTACGCTCGCGCGCGCCGACTCCTGCGCGGCTTCCTCGATCTGTTGCAGCTTGTCGACCAGCACGGGGTGGCCCGGATGGGAGTTCAGCGCGTCTTCCAGGATGTCCCGCGCCTCTTGCCAGAGCGCCTGGGCCATGAAGAACTCGACCTCTTCCAAGGTCTCTTCGATCTCTCCAGGCGGAAGCGACGCGCGCTCCACGGCGGCCGCCTCGGCAGCGGCGAGCTCGTACTCGGTCGGTTCGTGGATGACGGGCGCGGCGACCAGCGGGACTTGCAGCAGCTCCTCCGGGAGCGGCTGCGGCAGCGTGCTGGACGGGACGTCGTCGAAGGGAGACTCGGGCTCCTCGGGCGTCGCCTGCCAAGGCTCTTCGGGCAGGCCGACTTCGGCCGTCGGCGGTCCCAGCGCCAGCTCCTCGAGCGACGGCGCATGGGTCATCATCGTCGGAGGCGATTGCTCATCCTCGCCTTCGATGAAGAGCAGCTCGTCCTCGTCGTGCGGAGGCGCGGCTTCCTCGGCCGGCATCGGCAGCGGCTCGGGGCGCGACATCGTGGTGGCGTCGGGCGGCATCGGTGCCCCGAAGGGCAGGTCGATCGAACCCATGATCGTGGCGTCGTCGAAGTCGGTCTCGGGCAATGCCAGGTTCGCGGCGGGGAGCATGGCGTCGGCGTGGGGGCGCTCCGAGCGGAACGACTGCACGCGTGGATCGCCGGGCGACAGCTCGCGCAACTCGGCCAGGTGGATCTGCGCGAGCTGGGGTTTGTCTTCCTGGAACAGGTCGATCAGCGCATGCAGCTGGACGATGGCGTCTCCGACACGGCCCACGTCGAGGTAGGCCTCCTTCAAGCGCTCGCGGCCCTCGACGTTGTCCGGCGCCACCCGGGCGACCTCTTCCAGCTGGGCGATGACCTTGTCCTTCAGGCCATAGCGAGCGAACACATCGCACTCGGTGAGCAGCCGCGACACGTTCGCCTCGTGCGCGACGTCGTCCGGGATCGAGGGGCGCGCGGACGCGGGTGGCGGCGCGGGCTCCGACTCGATCGAGACCTCGATCATTGGTTGCTCGTCGACGATCAGGATGTCTTCTTCTTCCTCTTCGTCGTCGACCATCAGGACTTGGTCGTCGTCGCCCCCGTCCCCCTCCTCGTCGAGGATCATCACGTCGTCGTCGTCGTCGAGAAGCTCGACGTCGTCTTCGAGCATCTCCGGTTCGGGCTCGGGCACAGGCCGGGCCGAGGAGCCCACGACGGCTCCGGGCGGTATCGCCATGTGCTGCGAGACCTCACGCGCCGACGGCCCGGGCGCATATCCGGCCAGGGCCTGGCGCGCCTCGGCGTCCGTCGGATCGAGCTCGAGGATGCGCTTGAGGTAGAGGGCACGCTCCTCCGGACGCTTGCCCTCGCCGTAGATGCGGGCGATCTCGCGGTAGACGCTGATGGTCTTCGGCGTCTGGCCGAGCAGGCGGAAGGCCTGGGCGAGCAGCTCGAGGGTGCGAACGTCCTTGGAGTTGGCCTTGAACGCGAGCTGAAGCTTGGCCAACGCCCGCTTGGCGTCGTTGCGCTCGAGGTAGACGCTCGAGAGCTTGCGCGCGAGATCCAGATCGGCCGGCCGATGATAGAGCAGGCGTTCGCTGACCTTCAGGTAGTCCTCGATGCGCCCTTGCTGCTCGAGCAAGGCCGCGCCCGCGGCGAACTCGTCGGCTGCGTCCTCGGTGCGCCCCGCCTTCGACAGCGCCTCCGCGTACTTGATGCGCACGGGGATGTTCTCGGCGTCGAGGGCGGCCATGCGCCCCAGAGTGTCGAGCGCGCGGTCCATGTTGCCGGCGCGCGCGAAGGTCTGCGCGACCAGCTCGTAGGTGGTGAGGGCGTCGCTGACGAGCTGAAGCTCCTCGTACATCTGGCCGAGCTTTAGCGAGACCTCGATGCGTCCGGGCTCGAGCTTGAGGATCTGCTTGCAGACCGCGACGGCCTTCAGGAAGAAACCCTGGGACGCGTAGTGCTCAGCGACCTGTTCGTAGGTCCGCACGGCCTCGGGCCGAGAGCCCTGACGCGTGTAGATGTCGCCGATCTTCAGCAGCGTGCGGACGTCGCGCGGGTCGTCCTCGACCAGCTTGCGATACTCCGCGATTGCCCGCTCGAAGTTGCCCTTCGCCAGGTGCTTCTGCGCGACTTCGATGACTTTTGCGCGGTTCAGCGCCACATTTCGACCCGGCTGCCAAGACCTCGGCGACCTGAGCTTTCGGCTACTAAGAGCGGCTCCGGCCGCGGAATTATTCCGAATTCTGAGAGCCCCATGGAAGCGCTGGAGTGTATGCGTCGGCCTCGCGAGGGTCAACCGCCGCCACGCTAGGGCTTGGCGGAGGCTTTCTCGGCCGCCATTCGCTCGAGCAGGCGCGTGGAGTAGCGCCCGGAGCGGAATTCGGCGTTGTCCAGGATGCGCCGATGCAGCGGCACGTTGGTGCGAATTCCCGTGAAGATCGTCTCGTCGAGGGCGCGTCTCATGCGGGCGATGGCCTCGTCGCGCGTGCGTCCGTGGGCGATCACCTTGGCCAGGAGTGAGTCGTAGGCGGCGGGGACGCGGAAGCCTCCGTACACGCCGCTGTCGACGCGGATGCCCGCGCCTCCCGGTGGGTGGTACTCGAGGATCGGGCCTGGCCATGGGGCGAAGGTGTCGGGATCCTCCGCGTTGATCCGGCACTCGATGGCGTGTCCGCGCGGCACCACGGGGCCGTCGGGGAAGGTGATCTCCTCGCCCGCGGCGATGCGGATCTGTTCGGCCACGAGGTCGATCCCGATCACCATCTCCGTCACCGGATGCTCGACCTGGATGCGCGTGTTCATCTCCATGAAGGAGAGGTTGCCGCGCTCGTCCATCAAGAACTCGACGGTGCCGGCCGAGACGTAGCCCGTGTCGGCGATGGCGCGCCTCAGGGTGGCGTTCATGTCCGCGCGAATCTCGGGATCGAGGCCGCACGAGGGCGCCTCCTCCAACACCTTCTGGTGGCGACGCTGGACCGAGCACTCTCGTTCGCCGAGCACGCGCACGCCGCCGCGTCCGTCCGCCAGGATCTGGAACTCGATGTGGCGTGGCTCCTCGACGAAACGCTCGACGTAGAGGTCGCCGTTCTTGAACCCCGCCTCGGCTTCTGCCTGCGCTTGCGGGAACGCCGTGCGCAGTCGCTCGGCGTTGCGGATGATGTGCATGCCGCGTCCGCCGCCACCGCCGGAGGCCTTGAGCATGACGGGGAAGCCGATGCGCTCGCCTTCACGGATGGCGTCGTCCACGTCCGCGAGCACGCCGCTGCCCTCGGACATCGGGATGCCGAGTCGCTTGGCCAGGGCGCGTGCCTGAACCTTGTCGCCCCACTGGTGCATGTCCTCGGGGCGAGGTCCGATGAAGGTGAGACCACAGCGCGCGCAGGTCTCCGCGAAGGCGGCGTTCTCGGACAGGAAGCCGTAGCCGGGATGGACGGCGTCGGCGCCCGTGATCTCGGCGGCGGCGATGATCGCGGGCACGTTCAGGTAGCTGCTCGACGGGGCGGCCGATCCGATGCGCACGGCCTCGTCGGCGAAGCGCACGTGCAGCGCCTCGTCGTCGACGTCGCTGTGGACCGCGACCGTGGCGATGCCGAGCTCGCGGCAGGCGCGGATGACGCGTAGTGCGATCTCTCCGCGGTTGGCGATCAGGACTTTCTTGAACACGGGATCAGCGCGGCGCGATGCGGAAGAGACGGGCCCCGAACTCGACCGGCTGGCCGTTGTCGATCAGGACCTCGAGGATTTTGCACGCGTGCTCGGCCTCGATCTCGTTCATCAACTTCATGGCCTCGACGATGCAGAGCGTCTGCCCGGGCGCGACCTCGGCGCCCACGTTCACGAAGGGCGGGGAGTCAGGCGAAGGGGCGTTGTAGAACGTGCCCACGAAGGGAGAGGTGATGAAGGAGCCCTCCGGCTCCGCGGCTGCCCCGTGGCTGGGCGCCGAGGCGGGTGCCGGCGAAGGCGCCGCCGCCGGCGCGGCGTGGGTGAACTGGGGCGCGCTGGCCAGGTGGCCCCGCTCGAGCACCAGGCGCTCCTCTTCGTCCTCGAGTTCGACGCGCGTGACGTCGAATTCGCCCATGGCTTGCATGAGCTCTCGGAGGCGTTCGAGATCGATCTCCATCGTCATCTCCTGTGTGGGACCCGCTCGGCGAATGGCCTAGCGAGGCTCAGCGAGATAGTCCAAGAGCGCCCTCAAGCCAAGCACATAGCTGTTGGGGCCAAAGCCGCTCACCGTGCCGATGCAGACCGGAGCGATGGTCGAGTGCCGGCGGAAGTCCTCGCGGGCGTGCACGTTGCTGAGGTGCACCTCGACGACGGGCACCGAGATGGCGGCGATGGCATCGCGCAAAGCGATCGAGGTGTGGGTGTAGGCGGCCGCGTTGAGCACGACACCGTCGGCCTGTTCCTGGGCCTGCTGCAGCCAGTCCACGAGCTCGCCCTCGATGTTGCTCTGGTGGACGTCGAGCGCGACACCCAGCTCGGTCGCTTTGCGCGCGAGCATGAGGTTCAGCGCGTCGAGGGTCGCGTGACCATAGGTGTCCGGTTCGCGCTGCCCCAGGAGGTTGAGGTTCGGGCCGTGAAGCACCAGGAGGCGGAGCCGGCGCGTCTCGTCCGCGTCGGACGCCGAGCCCGCGGACATCAGCTCAGCTCGTCGACCAAGCGGGCGCCGCGGGTGCGGAGCAGGTAGCGGGCCTTGCCGACGTTGGCGCCGGGGACGAGCGTGATGGCCATGAAGTACTCCTCCGTGAGGTAGCGGACCACGGTCGTCAGATGCTCGGCCTTGATCGACACCTCGAGGGTGGTCCCGGCGTCGAGCATCTCGGCTGCCTGGCGGATGCCCGAGAGGATGACGCTGTATTCCATGCCGACGGTCTGCACGTCGATGGTGCTGTCACCTCGCACGTACTGATCCACCGCGATGCCGTCGTAGCCCATCAAGAGCGCGGCGACGCCGCCTTCGGTTCCGTCTACGATCTCTTGCAGCACTTCCTTGAACATCATGGCCTCCAGCGAGCGATCTGCGCACGCCTCGTGGGTTCTCGTCAAGGTTGGCGCGGAGGGCTCGTGCGCCTTGGCGCGGGCTTGGCGCGTTCGCCGCCGTGGTCGAGGCGCTGGGTCAAGAGCACGAAGGCGAGCGCGCTGAGGAAGAACAGGCTGTAGGCGACCGCGTGCATCGGGGCCAGGGTGCAGGAAGGAGCAGGCGAAGACCAGGCGCCGCGTCAGGAAGACCGCCGGCACACGAAAAGAGGGTGTCCGCCGAAGCGAACACCCTCTGGGTGGGGACGAGAGGACTCGAACCTCCACGGGTTTTACCCCACTAGATCCTTAGTCTAGCGCGTCTGCCAGTTCCGCCACATCCCCGGGCCGTTTTTTCGAGCGCCGAAAGTAGTTCGCCAGCGGCGCTTGTCAAGCCGATCGATGCGCCCCGCCGCATGCTAGCCAAACCAGGGGCTCGCGGCTCCGCGGGCGGGGCACCGAGGTCGGGTCATGCGGGGCGCGTCGGGTCGTTCGGCCTCTCCGGACCAGGGGGACGCATGCGGCGCTCGCGTAGGTCTCGAGCTTCTCACACGTCGAAGGACTCTCTTGCTAGGCTGGCGACGTGTCCTTTCTGCGTTCGGAACTGCTTTATTCCGCGGGCTTCAGGCACGCCTTCTCGACCCGACGCGGTGGCGTGAGTCAGGGGGCCTTCGCGTCCCTCAACCTCGGGCGCGGCCTGGGAGACGACGACGCCTCCGTGAGCGAGAATCACCGTCGACTCGCCGAGCTGGTGGGCTACGGCGCCGACGCCTTGCACGAGATCGAGCAGGTTCATGGCGCTCGTTGCCTGACGCTTGATGCCCGCCTCTCGCCCGACCACACGCGCGTCATGCAGGCCGACGCGCTGGTCGCGCCCGCGCGTGAAGGGGTCGTGGGCGTGCGCACGGCCGATTGTCTGCCCCTGCTCCTGGCGTGCCCTGGCAGTGGTTCCGTGGCCGCGGTCCACGTCGGCTGGCGGGGAGCCGTCTCGGGCGTCGTCGCGGCTGCCGTTCGCGCCTTGCTGGCTCCCGACGCCTCCGATCGAGAGCGAGTCGAGGGAGCCGGAGATCTGTTGGCGGCCATCGGTCCGCACATCCGCGTGGGGGCCTTCGAAGTGGGCGAGGACGTGGCGGCGCGCATCCAGGCTGCGGCGCCCGGGCATCCGGTGATCGAAGCGCGCGGATCGAGGCGCTACGCCGATCTGGCTCGCGTGGTCTCTGCCCAGCTCGCCGATCTGGGCCTGTCCGCGGCGCGCGTGGACGACGTGGGTGGGTGCACCTTCTCGGAGCCCGAGCGCTTCTTCTCCTATCGGCGCGACGACGGCCGGACCGGGCGCCAGCTCGCGCTGATCGGAGCTCGCGCATGACGCGTGGGCGATCGTGCGCGACCCAGCGTGCGCGACCCAGGGAGGTTTCTGGCCGCTTGGCCGACGCATTTCGCTTTGGGCCCCCTGCCTCGCGTGCTAGGCCCATCCGCCCATGGCGTGGTTCTCCAAGGGTCGAGCAGATGTGGACGGAGCGGCGAAGCGCACGCTCGGTCGCGGCGTGTTCCGGAAATGCGCCGAGTGTCTGGTCACGCTGCGCGCCGAGGAGTTCACCGCCAACCTCGAGGTCTGCCCTGAATGTGGCGCCCACTTCCGGCTCAGCGCGGAAGCGTGGGTGGAGGTCCTGCTCGATCCCAGCTCCTTCGAGGAGCGTGACGCGAACCTGCGGCCCGTGGATCCGCTGCACTTCGTGGACTCTCGGGCCTACTCCGAGCGCCTGACCAGCACGCGCAAGAAGACGGGCGTCCCCGACGCCCTGCTCGCGGGGGACGGGGCCATCGAAGGCCGTCCGACCCAGCTGGCGGTCTTCCTCTTCCGTTTCATGGGCGGCTCCATGGGTTCGGTGGTGGGCGAGAAGCTCACCCGGGCCTTCGAGCGCGGCGCCGAGCTCGGCCAACCGGTCGTGCTGCTCAGCGCCTCCGGTGGGGCGCGCATGCAGGAGGGCGCCCTCTCCCTGATGCAGATGGCCAAGACCGTCGCCGCCCTCGGCAAGCTGCGCGACGCGGGCCAGCCCTTCATCAGCGTGCTGTTGAATCCAACCACCGGCGGAGTCGCGGCGAGCTTCGCGCTGCTCGGGGACGTGAACATCGCCGAGCCTCAGGCGCTGATCGGCTTCGCGGGTCCACGCGTGATCGAGCAGACGATCCGCGAGCAGCTGCCCGAGGGCTTTCAACGCGCCGAGTTTCTGCTGGAGCACGGCATGGTCGACATGATCGTCCCGCGTCACGAGATGCGTTCGCGTATCGCGCGCCTGCTCGATCACCTTCAGGGGTGAGCACCAAATGGTCACGGTGAGTATCGACGCCGGCGAAGCGAGTGAGGCTTCCGACCACGAAGCCTACGTGGAGCAGCTCGAGTGGCTGTACGCGCTGCAGTCACGTGGCATGCGCTTCGAGCTCGACCGCATGCGCGACGCGCTGCGCCTGCGCGGCGAACCTCAGCGTGGCTTGCCCGTCGTTCACGTCGCCGGCACCAACGGCAAAGGCAGCGTCTGCGCCATGGTCGAGCGCGTTCTGCGCGAGGCGGGCCTGCGCACGGGCCTGTTCACTTCGCCCCACCTCTCGCGCTACGCCGAGCGCATTCGACTCGACGGCGAGCCGCTCTCGGACGCCCGCATCGCCCAGGGCCTCGGCGTCCTGCGGCGGGACAGCTCTCTGCCATGCCTGACCTTCTTCGAGCACACGGCGCTGCTTGCGCTCGAGACCTTTCGCGACGCCGCCCTCGATGTCGCGGTCGTGGAGGTCGGACTCGGCGGGCGCCTCGACGCGACCAACCTGGTCGAGCCCCGCGTGACCGCCATCACGAACATCGCGGCGGACCACATGAACGTCCTCGGGGACACGCTGGAGGCCATCGCCGGCGAGAAGGCGGGCATCTTGAAGGCCGGCGCGCCCCTCGTCCTCGGCGTGCGCGAGCCCCGCGTGGCGGCGCCCATCCTGGAGCGCGCGGCGAGCCTGGGAGTCCCCGTGTGGCGCCTCGGTGTGGAGCTCGACGTGCGCGAGTCCGCCCGGGGACTGCTGCTGCGGGCGGGCGATCAGTCGCTGTCCGAGGTCCAGCTCGGTCTGCGCGGCGCGCATCAGCACGACAACGCCGTGGTGGCCTACGGCATCCTGGCGCGACTGCGCCAGCAGGGTCGCGCCATCCCCGACGAGGCCATGCGGCGGGGCTTCGCGCGGGCTCAGTGGCCGGGGCGGCTCGAGTCCGTGCCAGGCCAGCCAGCCCACCTGCTCGACTGCGCCCACAACCCCGACGGGGCGCGCACACTCGCGGCCCATCTGGCGTCCCTGCCGCGCTCGGGCCGTCGCGTCCTGGTCTTCGGGGCGCTGGGCGACAAGGACCACACGGGCCTGCTCGCTCCCCTCGACGAAGAGGTCGACGATCGCGTCTACGTCTCTCCCGAGGTGCGCGACCGGTCGGTCCCGGCGGAGACCTTCCTGCGAATTCGTCCCGGGCTCGTGTGCCAGGACGTGCCCGAGGCTCTGGCCCGCGCCCGCGAGCTCGCGGGTGAGGAGGGCCTGGTGATCGTCGCGGGCTCGATCTTTCTCGTCGCCGCCGCCCGCGCCATCCTGCTGCATCTGCCCAGCGATCCGCCGATCGCCATGTAATTCTCGATTTCGCGCCTTGATCTCCGGCCATGGGCGTGCATGCCTTCGGCCATGAACGTCTTCCTCGATGCCCTGAACGGGCTCCCCACCGACTACACCCCCATTTGGCTGATGCGTCAGGCGGGCCGCTACCAACCCGAGTATCGCGAGATCCGGAGCCGCGTCAGCTTCGTCGAACTCTGCAAGACTCCCGAGCTCGCGGCCGAGGTGACGGTGAACGCCGTCAAGGACATCGGCGCGGACGCGGGCATCATCTTCGCGGATATCCTGCTCATCCTCGAGCCCCTCGGCATCGGCTTCGAGTTCAGCAAGGGTGACGGTCCTTCGATCCCGACGCCCGTGCGCACGGCCGCGCAGATCGACGCCGTGGCGGACGAGATCGACGCGGCGGCTTCGCTCCATTTCGTGATGGAGGCGATCCGTCGCACCCGAGCCGAGATGGAGACGCCTCTGATCGGCTTCGCGGGCTCGCCCTTCACCCTCGCGTCCTACGCCATCGAAGGCGGCGGTTCGAAGAACTACTACGAGGCCAAGAAGATGATGTCGGGTGATCCCGGCGCCTTCGCGGCCTTGATGGACAAGTTCGCGCGCGCCGTGGCTGGCTACCTGAACGCACAGATCGACGCGGGCGCTCAGGCCGTGCAGCTCTTCGACTCCTGGGTCGGATGCCTCAGCCCCAGCGACTACCGCACCCACGTCATGCCCGCGATGAAGACCCTCTTCGCCGCGCTGGGCAACCGCGTGCCCGTCATCCACTTCGGCACCGGCAACCCCGAGCTCTACCCGCTGATGAAGGAAGCGGGCGGAGACGTGATCGGCGTCGACTGGCGTATCGACCTCTCCCAGGCCTATCGCCGACTCGGCGACGACACGCGCCTGATGGGCAACCTCGACCCGGCCTACTTGCTCGGACCGCGCGAAGCCATGTTCGCCCAAGCCGATCGCATCCTCGACGAGGCGGCCGGCCACGCGGGACACATCTTCAATCTCGGTCATGGCGTGATGCCCGAGGCCAAGGTCGCCACAGCTCGCGCGCTCGTGGATCACGTCCACGAGGCCTCGGCTCGGAGGCGCTGATGCCGCGCGTGGTCGTCGTCGGCGGAGGCGTGGCCGGGCTCGCGGCCGCCCATCGCCTGTTGGAGGTCGCGCCCGATCTCGAGGTCGTGTTGCTCGAGGCCCAGGATCGCCTCGGCGGCACGATCCGCTCCGAGCGCGTCGATGGCTTCGTCATCGATCGTGGTCCCGACGCCATCATCACGGAGAAGCCCTCCGCGCTGAAGCTGGTCGAGCGTCTCGGTCTGCAGGATCGCATCGTGCGCACGCAGGACGCGCATCGCGGCGCCTACGTGGTCGCCCACGGCCGACTGGTCCCCGTGCCCGAGGGCTTCGCGCTGCTGGCTCCGTCCGCCTGGTGGCCCCTGATGAGCTCGTCTGTGCTCTCGTGGTCGGGCAAGATTCGAGCGGCGGGGGATCTCATCCTGCCGCGTGGTCCGGAAGCGGCCGACGAGAGCCTCGGTGGTTTCGTCGCGCGCCGTCTGGGCCCCGAGATGCTCGAACGTCTGGCGCAACCGATGGTCGGCGGCATCTACGGCACCGCGCCCGGCGTGCTCAGCCTCGAGGCGACCATGCCGCGCTTCCGCACCCTCGAGCGCAAACATCGCTCCGTGGCCCTCGGTCTGATGCGCGGCGTCGCCCGCATGAAGAAGCTCAGGCGTGGCGAAGAGACCGCGGCTACCGGCGCTCGGTACGGCCTCTTCATCAGCTTCGATGGTGGCATCCAGGTGCTCACCGACGCGCTGGCGGCGAGTCTGCCGGGCGAGGTGCGCCTGTCGACGCCCGTGCGCGGGTTGGACCGGCGCGGCGAGGGCTTTCTGCTGAAGCTCGCGGACGGGGAAGAGATCGAGGCCGACGGAGTCATCCTGGCCACCGCGGCCCACGTCAGCGCGCGCCTGGTCGAGCCCGAGGACGCGCGCCTCGCGCAGCACCTCGACGCCATCCCCTACGGCTCCTCCGTCACCATCGCCCTCGCCTATCGGCGCGAGGAGATCCCCCATCCCCTCGACGCCTTCGGCTTCGTCGTGCCCACCGTGGAGGGCCGCTCGCTGATGGCCTGCACCTGGTCGAGCGTGAAGTGGCCCGGGCGTGCGCCGGAGGGCATGGTCCTTCTTCGCTGCTTCCTCGGTGGGGAAGGTCGCGACCACGCGGCGAAGCTCGACGAAGAGACGCTGCTCGCGGACTGCCGGAGGGAGCTGAAGCGCCTGATGGGCATCGAGGCCGCGCCGAGCCTGGTGCGCGTGGACCGCCACGTCGAGGTCATGCCGCGCTACCGCGTGGGCCACCTCGTGCGCGCCGAACAGATCGAGGCTCGCGTAGCGGCGCTGCCGCGTCTCGAGCTGGCGGGCGGATTCACCCGAGGCGTGGGCATCCCGGACAGCGTGAAGAGCGGCGAAGCAGCCGCCGAATCCCTCGCGGCCCAGCTCGGCTGAATGAGCCCTCAGGTCCTGGCCGAGGATCAGAAGTGGAACGTCAGCTGGCCGTGGAAGCGGAGCTGCAAGCCCACGGCGTCGCCACTCTCGGAGACGTTGACGTCCCCGATCATGCTGGCGGCGCCGGTCGTGATCTTCTGCCGCGTCAGGTTCAAGAACGCGCCATCGACGCCCGCGCCGATCGAGATGTGGTTGCTGAGGTAGATGTCCACGCCCGCGCCGACATCCGCGACCAGGCCGGAGACGCTGGTTTCACTCAGGCCCGGGTCTCGGTAGTTGGCTTGGCCCAGCCAGCCGTAGCCGAGGCCGCCGCGCACGTAGGGCTCGACGACGGGGATCGGGATGTGGAAGCCGAGGTCGACGCCCGCCGTGCCGATCTCGAAGCCTGGGTAGCTGGCCAAGGTGCCTCGGACGCCGACGGTGAACCAGTAGATGCGGAAGCCCGCATCCACCGCGAAGGTCCAGCCGTTGCCGTCGAGTCGCTCACCCGCGGGGATGAAGTTGTTGGAGCTGAACTGCACCAGGTTGACCCACGAGTAGCCGAAATCCGCGCCGAGGTAGACGATGCCATGGTCGCCCTCGTCCTCTGGCGGAGCGGCAGGAGCGGGCGTCGCAGCCGCTGCGGGCGCGACATCGGGCGGGGGAGGGGCCGGCTGTGCTTCCGTGTGCGTGGCCGCTGGCGGGGACGCCTCCGCTCGCGCGGGGGCGGTGTCCGCGCTGGCCGTCGAGGTCGTCGAGGTCGTCGAGGTCGTCGACCCACTGGCCGTCGTGCCGGCGTCCGTGGTCTGGGCCGTGGCCGGGGAAGCCATCAGCATGGCGACGAAGAGCGCGACCACCGCCGTGGTGCCCTTCGGTGGCAGCAGATCGCCCCACGCCTCGCCACCTTCGTCCTCGAAGAACGCTCCAGGCTCCTCGGCTAGCGTGTAGTCGCCGTCGAGCCAACGCCCCAGGTCCGCGGAGCGGCAGCGCGGACCACAGAAGGGGAAGAATTCGTTGTCTGCCGGCAGCTTCACTGTCGTCGTGCAGGTCGGGCAATGCGTTCGCTTCATGCCGCCACGATAGCACGCACGTCCCGCCTGGGCCGCGAACCCCTCGCCCTTTTTCGGGAAGTCTTTCCGCCCCGTCGGACGTATCCTCCCTCGACACCCACACGCGCCTAGCGCGGGAGGCTGACCTTGTCCGACGTCCGCACGCGCTCTGTTCTTCGAAACCGCGCCCTCACGGGAGCGCTGCTTGCGCTCGCGCTGGCAGGCTGTGGCGGGCATGGGCTGCTCTCGCCGCGTTTCGTGGCCGTGCACAACGCCATGGCGGCGATGGGCATGGCACAGACGGGCTCCATCAGCGAAGGCTCCCTGGAGCATGGCGCGAAGGTGCGCTTCGACGTCCCGCTCGAGGCCGGCCATTGCTACACCTTCGTGGCTCTCGGCTCCTCGGGCGTGCGCGACCTCGACCTGCGAATCCTGGGCGAGGACGACACCGAGCTGGGACGCGACGTGACGCATGATCCGCAGGCCGCGGCCCAGGCGTGTCCGCGAGCGGCCGGCACCTACCACGTCGAGCTCACCATGAGCGGTGGCCAGGGCGGCTACGCCGTGAGCTCTTGGGAAGGCGCGGCCGGTCGCAGCAGCGGTGGCAGGGTGAGCGCGGGCGTCGCGTCCTCCGGTGGCGATGGTGAAGGCACGTGCCAGAGCCCGCTGCCCCTCGCCCTCGGTGCGCCCGCCCACGGCGACACGACGGGCGGCGCCAACGCCCTCAGCCCCTCCTGCATTCAGGGCGGCACGGCGCCCGAGCGCGTGTACGAGATTCAGATCGAGCAGCGCGCACAGCTCGTCGCCGATCTCTCGACGGGCTACGACGGCGCGCTCTACCTGCGAGCCCAGTGCGGTGCCGGTGAGGACATCGCGTGCAACGACGACGCGGGCGGCAGCACGACGCGCTCCCATGTCGACGCCACGCTCGATCCCGGAACGTACTACCTCGTCGTCGACGGCTACGGCGACGCCGCGGGCACCTACGATCTCGTCGTCCAGGCGACGCCCCTGCGAGCGCTCTCGGCCGTCTGTGGGGCGGCGGACGCGCTGCCCCTGGGACAGCCCGTCTCCGGCACAACGGAGGGCAGCCAGGATTACTTCCAGGCGACCTGCGGCGGCGGCGCGCGTGCCCCGGATCACGTCTATCGCCTCGACATCACGCAGCGTTCACGACTCCGGGTGCGCCAGGAGAGCAACCACGATGGCGTGCTCTACATGCGGCGATCCTGCGCCGAGCCGACCTCGGAATTCGCCTGCAACGACGACCTCGGCGACACGCGCCACTCCGAGATTCGCACCGTGGTCGATCCCGGGACCTACTTCGTCTACTCGGACGGCTACAGCGGCGGCGACCAGCCGGCGTCCGGCAGCTACACCATCCGCGCCGACACGGCACCCGAGGCCGGTGGCTCGGCAGCGGGCGAGACCTGCCAGGCTCCCCTCGCGCTGCGATCGGGAACGGCGGCCCAGATCGACACCTTCGAGGCGGGCGACGACTACAGCGGCAGCTGCGGCGGCCAAGGCGCGCCTGACGTCGTCTACGGCTTCGACCTCACGGCGCGCTCGCGGGTCGAGGTGCGGGTGGCCAACCCAGCGTTCACGGGCGCCATGTACGTGCAGCGCACCTGCGGCGACACCTCCACCGAGGTCGCCTGCGGGGCCTTCACGCCCGGAGCGCGCGCCGCGGACGCGCCCCCCCAGCTCGACACCATCCTGCCGCGTGGGCACTACGTGCTCGTGATCGACGGAGCCAACGCCGAGGAATTCGGCAGCGCCGAGATCACGCTCCAGGTCTCCGACGTGGCGGCCCTCGAGCGAGCCTGCGCGGCCGCTCCGCTGCTTCATCCGGGGCACACGGAGAACGGCACGACCGTGGGCGGGCAGGACAGGTTCCACGCCAGCTGCGCCGAGGGAACCGCCAGCAACGACGTGATGTATCGCCTGCGCCTGACCAGGCGCTCGACGGTGCGCATCTCGATGTCGAGCGACTTCGACGGTGCGCTCTACCTGCGCCGCGATTGCACCGACGGGGCCACCGAGGTGGTGTGCAACGACGACACCGGTGACAACCGCCACTCCCAGCTCGACACCACGCTCGACGCCGGCACCTACTTCGTCTTTGTGGACGGCTTCCGCTCCGGGAACCAGGGCTCGTACTCGCTCGACGTCCAGGTGACGCGCCCCTAGCGGTGGCGTTCTAGCAGCCGGCGCCGTTGGCGCAGCGCGTGGCCGTCTCGACGTGGCTGCTGGCGAGGGCGGCCTCGAGCGCCTCGAGGGCGTGGTTTCGGAGCGCCGCAATCTCTGCGCGGCTGAGCGGCCGAACCGTGACGTCCGCCTCGGCGGTGGCCGTGGAGGTCGTGGATTCGGGGCGACTCGCGGACGCGACAGCCACGATCGACCCAGGCTGACCCGTGGAGTCGACCGAGGGTGACCCGGCGACCGAGGATTGGGCGACCGAGGGTGACCCGGCGACCGAGGGTGACCCAGGG